>WTJQ01000184.1 GCA_011524785.1 Planctomycetota bacterium
CCTGACATGGCCGCGGTGACCCCGGGCGAGGCGCGCCTGGCGCTCGCGGGCCCCGAGGGGGTGCCGGCCGCCGAGGTCCTCGAGGGCGTCGTGCTCGACGCGCGCCTTCGAGTCCCGGTCGCCGGCGCGGAGGTTCGCGTCCTCGGCGCGCCCGACGAGGTCGCCGGGGTCCTCACCAATGGCGAGGGGCGCTTCCGCATCGAGGTCCTCGCGGGCTCGGGCCTGCAGGCACGCGCCGAGGGCTTCGCCGAGGAGCGCTTTCCCCGGCTCGCGGAGCTCGGCCCCGAGCCGGTCCTCCTGCTCGAGCCACGCGCCACCCTGCGCGTGGTCTTCGGGGGTCCAGGAGCGGCGCTTCCCGTGCGCGGCGGCGTGCTCGCTCTGTGGGAGGGGCGCTCGGAGCGCGCTTCCGGCGATGCCGCGGAGGGAGGCCCGCTCCCCGACGGCGTCCTCCAGCCGATGACCCTCGAGCTGCACCCGGGGGTGTGGTCGCTCGCCCTCCTCTCGGAGACGGCGCCCTTCGTCGTGGTTCCCGAGATCCGGCTCGCCCCAGGGGCCGAGGAGACGGTCGAGGTGCTCCTGCCCGAGCCCGCGACCTGGAGCGGGCGCGTCGTGCTGAAGGAGAGCCGTGCTCCCGTCGAGGGCGCCATGGTCACGGTGGTGCCCGACCACGACTCGGTGCGACGCAGCATCGAGGAGCTTGGCGCGCGGACCGCGACCTCCCGGGGGGACGGCCGCCTGCAGATCACGGGCCTCGCGCCGGGGGAGCTCCGCCTCGAGGTCGCGACGCCCTGGGGACAGCCCTACCAGCTGGAGGGCCTGGCCCTGGAGGCCGGGCAGGGAGGTGAGCAGCTGGTCATCGTCGCGCCCCCCGCGCGCCTCGCGGGCCGCGCCGTGGACAGCGCGGGGGAGCCGGTCCCGGGGCTCGAGGTGGCCGTCGTCACGACCGATCACTTCGAGGGGGCCGGGCTGGACCTGGCCGAGACGCGCCTGATTCGTCCGCGCCTCGTCCAGCGCACGGAGACCGACGCGGACGGTCGCTTCCTCCTCGACGGCGTCGCTGCCAATCGCCCGCTCCTCGTCGTGGCGAGGCGTGAGGGGGTGATCCTCGCGCGGGCGACCGCGCAGGTCGCGGAGGGGGAGACGCGCGAGGGGCTGGAGCTCCTGGTCCATGCGCGCCGCGAGGTCGCGGTGGCGGTGACCGACGCCGACGGCCAGCCCCTCGAGGGAGCGCGGGTGACGCCGCGCGGGCGCGTCCGGGTGGGCTCCCGGCGGAGGGGATCCTCGACCACGATCGTCGCGGTCCCGGCGCGTACCGACGCAGCGGGCCTGGCGACCGTGCAGCTGACCGAGGCCGTCCACGACCTCCTCGAGGTGGAGCTGCGCGGCTATCGCGACGCGGAGGTGCGCCTCCCCGACCCGGGCGAGACGGCCGAGGTCGTCCTCGAGCGGCGTCCGGTCCTGGAGGGCCTCGTGCTCGACCCTCGGGGAGCAGCCCTCCCCAACGTGCGGGTCGAGGCGCGCAGGCCCGGTGAGGAGGGGCGTCGCCGCTGGGGGCGCGGGATGACCACCGACACCGACGCGGCCGGCGAGTTCAGCCTGCGGGTCGGGAACGACGAGGTGTACGAGGTCGTGGTCAGCGAGCGCGGCTGGCGCACGGTCGAGCCCGTCGAGGCTCGGGTTGGCGGCCCGCTCGTGGTCCTCCGCGCCGAGCGCGAGCTGCCTCCTGAGCCGGGGGCCTTCCGTGGGCAGGTGGTCCTGGCCGGGAGCGGTGCGCCGGTCCCCGGTCTCGAGGTCTTCGGGGCGAGGGGCGGGGTGCTCCACACGGAGGGCAGCTTCTTCGAGGTGCGCGAGGTCGTGCCGGGCGAGCACACGCTCGGCCTGCGCGGGGAGGGCGTCGAGTTCGTGCGCCTCGCCCCGGTCGAGCTCCCCTCCAACGGCCTGATCGATCTCGGGCGGCTCGAGCTGCAGCGCACGACCGAGCTCGAGGTGACGGTCCAGGGACTGGCCGAGGGGCTGCGGGCGTCGGTCCGCCTCCAGCCGCTCCCGGTGGAGGAGGGGGGCAGCCCCTGGGGTCAGGGGCGGCGCCTCGAGGGCGATCGCCGCAACCGGGCGCGCTACCGCACCGAGGCCCCGCGGTACGCCTGGCGACTCGTGGTGTCGGCCGACGGCTACAAGCGCTCGATCCAACGCCTCGAGGTGCGAGGCTCCCGCCAGCAGGTCACCGT
>WTJQ01000619.1 GCA_011524785.1 Planctomycetota bacterium
CCTCCCCGAGACGCCTGCACCGACCGCTCAGCACGCGTGGCTGCAGCCCCTGGTCGGCAGCTGGGACCTCACCTACCGGGCGGACGCGCCGGACGGCAGCGGCCCCATGGAGTGGACGGGCACCGAGGTCGTGAGCTCCATCGGCACCAACTGGGTCGTGGCCGTGAGCGAGGCCAGCAGCCCGCAGGGGGGCATGACCGGGCGCCTCACCATCGGCTACGACGTCGAGCGCGAGACCTATGTCGGCACCTGGATCGACTCGATCCAGACCAACCTCTGGACCTACGACGCGACCCTCGACGAGGCAGGACGCACGCTGAGCCTCGTCCCCACGATCGAGCCCCGCGCGGCCGTCCCCGACCCGAAGCGGTTCCGCGACGAGATCGAGCTGGTGGACGACGACCACCGGGTCCTCACCTCCTGGTACCAGGGTGATGACGGCGCTTGGGTCCAGTACCTCGTGATCGAGGCGACGCGCGCCGACTGACGGGTTCTGGACGGCCGGCTCAGGCGCTCGCCCAGGCGCGCTGCAGGGTCTCACCCAGCGTGCGGAACTCGGCCTCCCGCGGACTGCTCGCGCGCCAGGCCAGGCCGATGCTGCGGGAGGGCCCATCGCTCCCGAACGGGATCGTTCGCAGTCCGGGCGCGGCCGCTGCCTCCCGCTCCACGGCCAGCTCGGGCAGGAGCGTCACGCCGAGGCCGGCGGCCACCATCTGCGCGATGGTCCCCAGGCTCGTCCCGCGGAAGCCGCTCATCTCGTCGGCGCCAGCGGCGGTGCAGATGGGCAGCGCCTGGTCCCGCAGGCAGTGGCCCTCCTCGAGGAGCAGCACGTCACGGCCATCGAGGTCGGAGGGCTGCGCCTCCTCCGCTCCGGCCAGCTCGTCGCCCTCGGGAACGGCCACCACGAACGGGTCCGAGAAGAGAGGCATCGTCTCGACCGAGCCGAGGTCGAGGTCGATCGCGAGCAGGAGCAGGTCCAGGCGTCCGGCCTCGAGTCCCTCGAGCAGGCGCGCGGTGGTGTCCTCCCGCAGGTAGACCTGCAGCTCGGGCCAGTCCCGGGCGATCGCCGGCAGGACCCTCGGCAGGAGGTACGGCCCCACGGTCGGGATGGCCCCCAGCCGCAGGGGTCCGGTCAGCGGAGCCCCGAAGGACCGGGCCAGCTGCCCGAGGCGGCCGCAGGCCGCGAGGGTCTCGCGCGCCCCGGGGACGAGGGCCTCGCCGGCGGCCGTCAGCCGGACGCCGCGGCGGTCGCGCTCGAAGAGCTGCACGCCGAGCGTGCCCTCCAGCCCTGCGATCTGTGCCGACAGGGAGGGCTGGCTCACGAAGCAGGCCTCCGCCGCCCGGCGGAAGTTGAGCCTCTCCGCGAGGGCCACGAAGTACTCGAGCTGGCGCAGGGTCGGGCGGTCCATCGGTCGGGCAGGGTACGGGTCTCGATCGATCGTTCGCACGAAGTCCCGCGATCGATGCGCTCGCTGGACCCACGGCGCATGATGGCGGAGCGATGCTGCGCCGCCCCGTGCTCCTGGCCGCCCTCCACGCGGCTGCCCTCTCGCCGATCGCCGGAGCCAGCTTCGCTCTCGTTCCTGGAGCCGTACAGGCCCTGCCGACCGACGGGCTCCGCCTCGATCGGCACCTCGGCGAGCACATGGTCCTGCAGCGGGATCGCCCCATCGAGGTCCGCGGCTTCGCAGCTCCTCGGGTCGCCGTGGAGGTCCGCCTCGCCGGGCACGAAGGTCGCACGGTGTCCGACGCCGAGGGGCGGTTCATCGCGACGCTCCCCGCGCTGCCGGCAGGGGGACCCCACGAGCTCGAGGTCCTTGCCGGGGAGGAGCGACTCCTGCTCCGCGATGTGCTCGTCGGCGAGGTCTGGGTGTGCGCGGGCCAGTCCAACATGCGCTGGATGCTCGGCCAGTGCGCGACGGCCGGCGAGGCGCTCGCCCAGGCCGACTGCGAGGAGCTGCGGCTGATGGACCTGACCGGGGTCGGCGTCCCCAACAGCCGGCCGTGGACGGACGAGGTGCTCGCGGCCTGCACGCCCGACGCCTACTACCGGACCGAGGGGTGGCAGCGGTCGACCGCCGACTCCGCCCGCACCTTCTCGGCGGTCGCCTGGTTCTTCGGCCGGGAGCTCCAGGCGCGGCTCGGCGTCCCCGTCGGGCTCATCCACAACGCCATCGGCGGCACCTGCACCGAGGCCTACCTTGACCCCGCGAGCCTCGAGGGC
>WTJQ01000556.1 GCA_011524785.1 Planctomycetota bacterium
GAGCCCGCCGACGGCGAGCGCGGCGCCGCCGGCCAGGGCCCCGCGGCGACTCCAGCGCGCAGCGTCCATGCTCATCCGTCGAAGAGCCCGGGACTGCTCTTCGTGTCCGAGCTGGGCAGCTCGAACCCGACCATGCGCGCGCCGGCGGGTGTGAGCACGCGACCCCGCGCGGTCTTCGACACGAGACCGACCCGCAGCAGGTGCGGCTCGTAGACGTCCTCGAGCGTGTCCTCGGTCTCGGAGACCACGGCTGCGATCGTCTTCAGGGCGACGGGACCGCCGCCATGGTCGGCGATGCAGCGCAGCACGCGCCGGTCCATCTCCTCGAGCCCGTTCTCGTCGATGCCCAGTCGACCCAGGGAGTCGAGGGCCAACCCCTCGTCGATGGCTGTGCGTCCCGCGACCTCGGCCAGGTCCCGCGTGCGGCGCAGCAGGCGGCCGGCGATA
This sequence comes from Planctomycetota bacterium, assembly GCA_011524785.1. Lineage (GTDB taxonomy): Bacteria > Planctomycetota > UBA1135 > UBA1135. The sequence goes on from WTJQ01000556.1 coordinate 448, forward strand.
CGGGGCGTCCCGCGGCTGCGCTCCGCGAGGGCCCGCGCGGCCGCCGGCTCGAGCCCGATCCCGAGCAGCCCGGCGAGGCGCTCGACGATCGAGACGAGGTCCTCGACGGAGTAGGGCTCGAGGCGCTCGAGGAGCCCGAACCGCGCGCGGAAGGGGGCCGTGAGGAGGCCCTCGCGCGTGGTGGCCCCGACCAGCGTGAAGGGCTCGAGGTTGAGCGTCACGATGCGGGCGTGGGGGCCGCTGTCGAGGGTCAGGTCGACCTGCAGGTCCTCCATCGCGGTGTAGAGGTACTCCTCGACGGCCTTGGGGACGCGGTGGACCTCGTCGATGAAGAACACGTCGCCGCGCTGGAGCTGGGTCAGCAGTCCGACCAGGTCGCGGGGCTTCTCGAGGGCCGGGCCGCTGGTCGCCACGAGGCGGGTGCCGAGCTCCGTGGCCAGGATCCGTGCCAGGCTGGTCTTGCCCAGGCCGGGCGGCCCCGAGAAGAGGACGTGGTCCGGGACCTCGCCGCGGCCCTCCGCCGCCGCGAGGGTCACGCGGAGGTTCTCCACCACGCGGGGCTGCCCCACGAACTCGGACAGGCGCCCGGGCCGGAGCTGGACCTCGGCCACCTCCTCCGGGAGCTGGCCGTCACCGCCCTCCAGGGCCGTCGGGTCGAACACGTGATCCCCACTCATGCAGGGCCGAGCCTAGTGACCGCGGAGCGCGGATCCAGCCTCCAGGGCATGGGGGATGGGAGTTGTCAGCGCCCGTCTAGGGGAGTGAGCCATTGCGCTGAGGGCGGCGCCCGTAAGGCGTTGCCGTTCGGGCTTGCTCCGGAATCCCTTGGACCCGTGCGGTCCCGCACGCTCCGGCGTGCGTCCGGGCGGCTGCCGGCGCGGCGAGGTCCGGTTGCGGGAGGCCGTTGGCGTCCAGGAGTCCCACGTCCCCGATTGGTCGGCCCATCGGCACGAGGATTGCCCGAGGGCCGGCGCCGCCCTTGCGGAGCGCCCGGCAGCCGCTTGCCAGGCTGGTCGTGGCGTCCGAGGGGTCCTGTCGCTACCCTGTCCGACCGCTGGGCGCCTCTTCTCCCCCCCAACACGCCCGCCTTCCCATGACTGCGAAGACCCTTCGGATCACCGGAGTGGCCGTCCTGGCCCTCGGTTTCACTGCGTGCGGTCCCGAGTCCGCCCCTGACGGACCCACGAACCTGATGAGCCTCGAGGAAGCCAGCAATGGCTTCGGACAGCTCGTCCCGCACACCATCCGCAAGCTGGATGCGACCGGGAACCCCACCGCCCAGATCGTGAACATCCGGTCCCAGGAGGACCTGGCGTCCAACATCTCGCTGGCGAACCCGGTGCGCCCCGTGCCGAAGTTCCCGACGGGGGCCGTGCTGCCCAGCGGCGCGCCGGGCAACCACTTCCTGTACGCGTCGTTCACCCTGCCGCTGGAGATCGACTCCGTGCTCAGCTCGAGCCCCGGCGCACAGGCCAGCTCGGGTCTCGCCGGGGCGGTGACCGTGCTGGCCATCGATCCCCTCACGGGGGACTCGCTGCCGATCCAGGGGCGCGCGTTCGTGAACGGCTACACCTACGCAGGTCCCCAGACCGACACCACGCCGCCGCAGCTGACCCTGCAGCGCTGGGTCGGGCTCCAGGACGGCGTCCCGGTCGCCCTCACCCCGGAGGGCGCCGGCTTCCCCGGCACCCAGGGCGCGTTCAACGGTTCCTCCGACCTCGTCGGGGCCAACACCATCGTCTTCGTGCCCGACACGGACGACGACCTCGAGACCTACGAGCGCTTCCCCACCGGCGTCCAGATCCGCATGGAGGTCACGACGGCGCTCCTCAGCACGGATGGCCGCGCGCTCGATGCCCGCGTGCTCGCCTGCACGACGGTTGGTGAGGACGAGCTGGGACCGGAGGTCATCTCCAGCCCGCCGCCGCAGAACTCGCCGCTGATCATCCCCGGCGGCGGTGACCTCAACGTCGATCCGCTGACCACCATCCGCGTGGCCTTCACCGAGCCGGTCCAGCCGCTCTCGGTCGGGGCCGTCGAGGGGCAGGGGGCTCCGAACGTCTCCTCGCTGCTGAAGATCGAGTTCGGGCCCAGCGCGAGCCGCACCGACATGCCCTTCACGTGCATGCCGGACAGCATCTACGACTTCTCGACCTTCCGGATCCTGCCCGCGTTCAACTTCCCGGGCGCCGGGCCGGTCTTCAACAACTGCAACACGTTCTCGACGGTCGACATCACCGTCAACTCGGGGCAGCTGCTCGACCTCGCCCAGAACCCGGACCAGACCCAGCCCGGGAGCACGATCGGCAACACGAACCTCCTCGCGGCGCAGACCTTCTTCGTCACGGGCGAGGGCCCGGGCCTGGTCAACGCGCCCGTCATGCCCGACACGATCCTGCTCGGTCGCGGGGGCGCGACGCCCGGCGTCAGCATCCTCGACCTGAACGGCTTCGGTCAGTCGACGGGTGACCCGACCTACATCCCGGACGTCCCGATCGAGGGGCACACCAAGTTCGTCTACAACCCGAACCTGCGGGTCCACACGGGGCTCCGTCCGCCCCTCACCGAGGGCACGTGCACCATCGACGGCGGCAGCGCCGGCGTCTTCACGCTGACCAAGGACAGCTCGCTCAACGACCTCGTCGCGCGCGCCCCCCTGGTCTCCAACGTCTCCGACATGATGCTCGGCTGGGCGCTGGACGTGACCTTCAACAACGCCCAGTTCCCCTTCGGCTGCCAGGCCAACGGCGGGGACCTCTGCACCCTGGACGGTCTGAAGCAGATCGCTCCCATCGCGGTCGGGGCGAACACCCTCGGCCCGGCCCAGCCCAACCAGTTCGGCAACATCCTGTACGGCGCGCCGAACATCATCTCCTGGGCACCGCACCCCAACCCGCCGCCGCTGGCCTTCCCGCCGCTGTGCGTGGCGCCCTACCTGGCCTCGAAGGAGCCGACCTCGGTCGACCACGCGGCGAACCAGGGCGGCCTGGATCCGAAGCAGAACCTGCTCGGCCCCGGCAACCCCTTCGGAAACCCGACGGCCACCGTGCCCGAACCCCCGAGCGGCCTGCTCACCCAGGAGCAGAACGCCTGGTTCCTCGGCCCCAGCAGCGGTCAGGTCCAGGTCACCTCCTGCCTGCCGTACCAGATGCGTCAGCAGATCGGTCACTACCTGTACGTGCTCGATCGCCAGCGCCGTGAGATCACCGTCTTCAACTCGAACCGGATGAACGTCGTGGATCGCGTCCCCGTGCCGGACCCGACCTCGCTGGCCATGGGTCCCAACCTGGACTTCCTCGCGGTCTCGAACCAGTCCGCCGACACGGTCTCCTTCATCGACATCAACCCGAACTCCTCGACCTTCCACCAGGTCGTGAAGAACACGGTCGTTGGCAAGGGGCCCCGCGGCCTGGCCTGGGACCCGCTGAACGAGGACCTGATCGTGTGCAACGAGATCGACGACACGATCTCGATCATCTCGGCATTCTCGCTGGAGGTGCGCCGGACGGCTGGTGCGCAGCTCAACGAGCCCTTCGAGGTCTGCGTCTTCCCCCGCCAGGCGGGCTTCGCGTTCTTCCGGAACGTCTACTTCGCCTACATCCTGAACCGCTCCGGCACGGTCGCGATCTTCGAGTCGGGTCCGAACGGCGTGAACGGCTGGGGCTTCGACGACGTGATCGGCGTGGCGCCGTTCATCTTCCAGAACCCGAAGACGATCCGTCCTGACCCGATCAACCTGCAGGTGGCGGCCTGGGTCGTCCACGAGGGCCCGATCGACGTCGACACCGGCCAGACCGGCAGCCCGGGTGAGGGCGCGGTCTCGCTGCTCTTCGTCGAGAGCTCCCAGCAGGGTCAGATCCCGCTGACGGGCAACCTCCAGAACCCGACCCTGCGCTCGCTCGAGATGCAGATCCAGGTCTCGGTGGGCGAGGACCGCCTGAGCGGCGTCCCGGTGGACATCGCCTTCGACAACCTCCGGAACCTCGGGGGCCTGGTGAACTTCCAGACGCCCTTCACCTCTGGTGCTCCGTCGCCCCAGAACTCCAAGGGCATCGTGCGGGCGGCTCCGGCCATCCGCGGCGTCAGCGCGGCGCGCTTCGCCTTCGTCGCGGTGCCCAACGCCGCCGGCGGCTCCGGCATCGTGAACGTCCTCGAGACGGGCGCGGCTGGCGTGCCCCAGATCGACACCAACCCGTACGTGGAGGGAGTCCAGGGCGTCCTGGCCCCGAACGTCTCGGTGGTCGCCGACTACTGGCGTCAGTGAGCCTGAGGCCCCGCCGGGGGCCTTGGAGCGAGCAGGAGGCCCTCGCGCGCACGCGCGGGGGCCTTCTGCCGTTCCACGGCTCGGGGGCCCGTCCTATCCTCTCCCCGCCATGCCGGATCCCCAGGCCGTCCGCTCCATGTTCTCGCGCATCGCGGGGACCTACGACCTCCTCAACCGGGGGCTCTCGATGGGCGTGGACCAGCGCTGGCGCCGAGCTGCCCTGGAGGCCGTGGCCGCTGGCCGGCCCCTCGACCAGCTGACCCTCGTGGACGTGTGCACCGGGACCGGGGACCTCGCCCTCCTCGCGGCCCGTGGAGGCGCTCAGGTGGTCGGGGTGGACTTCACCTACGAGATGGTGGCGCGAGCCCCGGGCAAGGCGCGTGGCAAGGGACTCGGCGGGACGAGCTTCATCCACGGGGACGCGCTCGCGCTCCCGCTCCCCACGGCCAGCGCGGACGGGGCGACCGTGGCCTTCGGGATCCGCAACACGGCCGATCGCGCGCGCACGCTCGTCGAGATGGCGCGGGTCGTCCGCCCCGGAGGGCGCGTCGTCGTCCTCGAGTTCACCACCCCGCGCTCGCGCCTCTTCGGCGCGCTCTACCGCGGCTACTTCACGCAGGTGCTGCCGCGGCTCGGGGGCGCCGTGTCCGGGGACGGAGACGCCTACGAGTACCTCCCGCGTACTGTCCTCGCATGGCCCGATCCGGATGCGTTCCAGGCCGAGTGGGAGGACCTGGGCTTCGAGGACTGCACCCATCGAACGCTCACCGGCGGGATCGCCTGCCTCCACACCGGGCGCGTCCCCGAGGGGGGCCTGCCCGCACGCGCCGGAGCCGAGCCCCAGGAGGTCGTGGCGTGACGCGGTTCTTCGTCGGGATCACGGGGGCCAGCGGCCACGCCTATGCGGACGCGCTCCTCCGGGCGCTGCTTGCGGCCGGCCACGAGGTCGACCTGGCGGCCACGCCCGCTGGCTGCCTCGTGCTCCGGCACGAGCTCGGGGTCGAGGCCGGCGTGCAGGGGGAGGAGCTCGCGAACAGCCTCCCGGGCTGGCTCGGCGAGGAGGCAGCGCAGCGCGTGCGCGTCTTCCGCTCGGACGAAGTCGGGGCCCCGCCCTCCTCGGGCACGGCGCTCACCGGAGCCGCCATCATCTGCCCCTGCAGCATGGGGACCCTGGGCCGCGTGCGCGCGGGCTTCAGCTCGAACCTGGTCGAGCGCGTGGCGGACGTGGCGCTGAAGGAGGGGCGGCGCCTCGTGCTGGTGCCGCGCGAGACGCCGATGTCGGCGATCCACCTGGAGAACCTGCTCGACCTGACGCGCATGGGGGCGATCTGCCTCCCTGCGATGCCGGGGTTCTACCACCATCCGAAGACGCTGGAGGACCTGGTCGACCACGTGGTGGGCAAGGTCCTCGACCGACTGTCGGTCGAGCATCGACGTGGAGCCCGCTGGAAGGGCCTCGACGAGCCCCCTGGCGAGGAGGGCTCTCGTCCCCCCGAGAGCGCGCCCGGGGGAGCGGAGCAGGCCCCGTGAGCACCCTCCGGCGCTGGCTGTCCCTGGTCCGGTTCAGCCACTCGATCTTCGCGCTCCCCTTCGCCCTCCAGGGAGCCTGGCTCGCCACCGGCGGGATGCCCGCGCCCCGTGTGCTGGCCCTCGTGGTCGTGTGCGCCGTGGCGGCGCGCACCGCGGCCATGGCCTTCAACCGCCTCGTCGACCGCCGGATCGACGCTGCCAATCCCCGGACCGCCACGCGCGAGCTCCCCGCGGGGCTGCTGTCGGCGGGTTCGGTGACCCTGCTCACCGCGCTCTCGGCCGCGATCTTCGTGGCGGGGTCGTTCACCCTGTCGCCGCTGGCCGGGTGGCTCTCGTTCCCCGTGCTGGCCGTGCTCCTCGGCTACAGCCTCGTGAAGCGCGTGTCCTGGGCAGCGCACCTCGTCCTCGGGCTCGCGCTGGGGCTCGCCCCGCTCGGCGCCTGGATCGCCGTGCGTGGCGATCTCGCCGGGGACCTCCTCCCGATCCTCCTGATGGCCCTCGCGGTCCTGACCTGGGTCGCTGGGTTCGACCTGATCTACGCCTGCCAGGACGCCGACTTCGACCGGGACGCGGGGCTGCACTCGATCCCGGCTCGCTTCGGCCAGGCCGGGGCGCTCCGCCTCTCGCGGATCCTCCATGCCGTGACCGTGCTGGCGCTCGCCCTTGTGGCGTGGCGCGCCGAGCTGGGCTGGATCTACGCGGCCTCCATCCTCGCGACCGCGGGGCTGCTGGGCTGGGAGCAGAGCCTCGTGCGTCCTGGAGACCTCTCCCGCGTCGACCTGGCCTTCTTCACGCTCAACGGCTGGGTGGGGGTGGCGCTGTTCGTCGGAATGGCCCTGGACATGGCCCTCCTCGGCACGGGAGGATCGCTGGCCTGATGGCGCGCAAGGCGAGCTCCGCGAAGGACCCGGCCCCGGACCTCGAGTTCCGGCGCCTCACCGAGCGACTCGCCAGTGGCCTCCCGCCGGCCCTCGTGGTGCGCGGTGAGGAGGGCTGGTATCGGCACCAGGCCGGCCTGCGCGTGGCCGAGCTGGCGGCGGAGAGCGGCCTCGAGGTCTGCCGCCACGACACCGCGGACCCCGAGTTTCGGGCCCCGGCCCTGCTCGACGACCTCGCCGGCGGCGCCCTGTTCAGCGGCGGGCGACTGGTCCTCGTGCGCGGGGCCGGCGAGCTGCTGCGCAAGGGCTCGCGCCACTACTCCGAGGGCGCCATGAAGGCGATCCTGGCGCGGATCGAGCGTCCGGGAGAGGGCTGCATCCTCCTCGATGCGCCGAGCATGCGCGCCGACGGCAAGGTGGCCAAGGCCCTCAACGCCCAGGAGCTGCTCTTCAGCTTCCGCAAGCTCTGGGACACCCCGCCGCCCTGGCGACCCGACCCGCGCAACGTGGAGCTGGTCCAGTGGATCCTCGGGCGCGCCCGCGAGCGCGGACTCCAACTCAAGCCGGAGCAGGCGGTCTACGTGGCGGCCGCGACCGGGAACGACCTCGCCGCCCTCGACGGCCAGCTGGAGCGCGCCGCCCAGTCGGGCGAGAAGCTCGAGGCCGCCGTGGTCTGGGATCCGGGGGCCTCGCCCTGGGCGCTGGCCGAGAAGCTCGTGGACGGCCAGGCCGCCCGCGCGGTGATGGGGCTCGAGTCCCTGTTCCGCGGGGGCTTCGTGGGCAAGGACGGGAGACGGGAGAGCTCGCCGGAGGCCCTGGTCGCCATGCTGGGCCCGGCGGTGTCCGGGAAGGCGCGCGAGGCGCTCGCCGTGGCGCGCAGTGGGGGACCGCCCCGCTCGGGGAGCCCCCGTCAGCGTGAGGCCGTCGCGGCTCGGGTCCAGCTCCGCAGCGAGGACGCGTGGGCGCGCCTCGTGGCCGACGCCGCGGGCCTGGAGCGGCGAGCTCGCAGCGGGCCGGCGGTCGGCGTGAACGACTGGACGGCCTTCGCCCTGCGGTGGCGCCTGGAGCCTGCACGCCGTCGCTGACGGTCCGGGCACCCGATCGGCGCCAGAGGACCTCGCGGGGTTCTGGTCGAGCGGCGCTACGATGGCGCCATGAGCACCAGCTCGAGCGCGCCCCGCATCGCCCTCCTGCCCCCCGTGGTCCGCGACCAGATCGCCGCGGGCGAGGTCGTCGAGCGGCCGGCCTCGGTCGTGAAGGAGCTCGTCGAGAACGCGTTGGACGCCGGGGCGACCCGGATCCAGGTGGACCTCGAGGAGGGAGGCGCGCGCCTGATCCGCGTCACCGACGACGGGATCGGCATGGGCGCGGAGGACCTGGAGCTCGCCTTCGCGGCCCACGCCACCAGCAAGCTGCGCGATCCCGAGGACCTCATGCACATCGCGAGCCTGGGCTTCCGCGGGGAGGCCCTGGCCTCCATCGGCTCCGTCGCGCGGTGCTCGATCATCACGCGCACGGGCGATGCCGAGGTCGGGCACCGCGTCGCATGCGAGGGAGGGGACGTCGGGCCCGTCCTCGATTCCGGCGCGCCGAAGGGCACCGCCATCGAGGTACGCGACCTCTTCTACAACGTGCCCGCGCGCCGGCGCTTCCTGAAGCGACCGAGCACGGAGCTCGGGCACTGCCTCGACGTCGTGCAACGGCTCGCGCTCGCGCACGAGGGTGTGGGGCTCGTGGTCAACAGTGACGGGCGCCGGGCCTACGACGTCGAGCCCTCCATGGATCTGCTGGCGCGCGTGCGTCGGACCTACGGAGCGGAGCTCGTCGAGCACCTCGTGCCGGTGGAGGCGCGGGACGGCGACCTGGTCCTGACCGGGCTCGTGGGCTCGCCGCGCATCTCGCGCCGCGACACCTCTCGCCAGATCTGGCTCCTCAACGGCCGCTTCCTGCGCGACAAGGTCCTCGTGCGCGTGCTCAAGGAGGCCTACCGCGGCTTCCTCGAGGAGGGGCGGCAGCCCGTGGCCTTCCTGCGGCTGGCCATGGACCCGGCGGCGGTGGACGTCAACGTGCACCCCGCCAAGAGCGAGGTCCGCTTCCGGGACCAGCGTCGGATGTTCGGTTTCCTCGTCGAGTCCCTGCGCGAGGCCATCCGGCGGACCGACATGGCGACGCCGGGCGAGTCCATGCTCGCCGGGCGT
>WTJQ01000162.1 GCA_011524785.1 Planctomycetota bacterium
GTCCTGGAGCATGCGCGCGCCGGCGGCGTGCGCGTCGGCTTCGAGCCCGAGCCGGGCATGTTCCTGGAGCGGCCCAGCGGCTACGCCGAGCTGCGCGAGCTCCTGGGCGACCGCGGTGAGGGGCTCGGCCTGACCCTCGACGTGGGGCACCTGGTGGTGACGGGCGACCGGCCCGAGGGAGCCGTCGTGCGGGCCTTCGCGGACGAGCTCGTCCACGTCCACCTGGACGACTGTCCTGCCGGGATCCATCAGCACATGCCCTTCGGCGAGGGCGATCTTGACCTCCTGGGCGTCCTCGAGGCCCTCGTGGACGTGGGTTATGGAGGCCAAGCCGCGGTCGAGCTCTCCCGGGACTCCCACCGGGCTCCGACGGCCGTCGAGGACGCCATGGGCGCGCTCAGAAAGGCCCTGGACCGCCTCGAGGACCGGAAAAGGCGCCCTCGAGGACAGGAATCGTCCCCCCCCACCGATCTATCCTCTTGAAGAGGCGTGACTCCGCCTCGAGCAAGCCGTGGACGATACCAGCCGCATCTGCCCCACCCGGACGGACGGCAGCGACTCGCTGTTCGCGCACCGCGTGACCCTGCCCAAGTGCCAGGAGCGCCAGCGCAAGAGCTTCCACAAGTGCTTCACCTGCGTGCACAACAACAACCTGCAGGAGCCCATGCGGGCGCCTGCGGCCGCGCAGAAGGGCGCCGAGAAGGCTGCTGAGGCAGCCCGCCCGCAGCTCATCCGCTGAGCAGGCCCCCCGGGCCTCGACGCCCGGTCCGCGTCGCCTCGACGGGGCACCTCGTGCGAGAAGGCGCCGAGGTCAGCCTTCCGCAGCCCTCGCCTGGTCGCGCCGGGGTGCCCGCCCGAACTCTCTCCATGGCCGCGTCGTGGCGGCGTCATGCATGGGCCCCCTTTCTGGTCCTAGACGCTCCGCTATTCTCAGTGATCCATCGAGATTGGATTCGGCGTCGAGCGGTCCGCGCTTGGCCTCCCACGCCGGACGGTCGATAGGTCCTGCGAGGCCCAGGTCATGCCCCAGCTCCCCCAGCTCATCAGCGCCCTCGGCGGCGCCGTCCTGATCGTTGCTCCCCTCGCGCTCGCCGGCTCCGGCGAGCGTGATGCTCTCCAGCCCCGCTCCATTGGGCCGGCCGGAATGAGCGGACGCGTGGCGTCCGTCGCGGGCGTGCCGGGGGATCCCCGGACCCTCTGGGTCGGGGCCGCGACTGGCGGGCTGTGGCACTCCGAGGACGGCGGCCTCTCGTGGACGCCTCGCTACGACCACGGCACCTCGAGCTCCATCGGGGCGATCGCCCTCTGGCCGACCGACCCGGACGTCGTGTGGATCGGGACCGGGGAGGGCAACCCGCGCAACTCGTCGTCCGTCGGGACCGGCATGGCCCGCAGCGTCGACGGCGGCCGGACCTGGAAGGACCTGGGGCTCGCGGACTCCGAGAAGATCCACCGCATCCTGCTCGACCCGCGTGACCAGGACGTCGCCTGGGTCGGTGTCCTGGGCCCCACCTGGTCGGACGGCGTCGAGCGTGGCGTGTACCGCACCACCGATGCCGGGGAGACCTGGGAGCGGACGCTCTTCGTCGACGAGCGCACCGGCTGCTCGGACCTCGTGGCCGATCCGCGCAACCCCGAGCACATGCTCGCCGGGATGTGGTCCCACCGCCGCAGCCCCGACTTCTTCACCAGCGGGGGCGAGGGCTCTGGGCTGTGGGTGACCCACGACGGGGGGGACCACTGGACGCAGCTCACCTCCGAGGACGGCCTGCCTGCGGGCGAGCTCGGCCGCATCGGCCTGGCCTGGAGCGAGAGCCACCCCCACGTGGTCTACGCGCTCGTGGAGGCGGGGCAGCCTGTGCTCCTGCGCTCCGACGACGGCGGCTCCTCCTGGCGCACCGTCAACAGCGACGACTCGGTCGCGCCGCGGCCCTTCTACTTCTGTGACATCCGCGTCGATCCGGGCGATCCCGATCGGGTCTACAGCCTGCACACGATCGTCACGGTGTCGGAGGACGGGGGCGCCAGCTTCGAGGAGTTCGTGCCGTACAACCTCGTCCACCCGGACCACCACGCCCTCTGGATCGACCCCACCGATCCGAACCGGATGGTGAACGGGAACGACGGCGGGATCGCGCTCTCGATCGACCGCGGGGAGAGCTGGCGCTTCGTCCGGAACCTGCCCCTCGCGCAGTACTACCACGTCTCCGTCGACATGGACGTCCCCTACAACGTCTACGGCGGCATGCAGGACAACGGCTCCTGGCGTGGGCCCTCGTCGGTCTGGGAGAACGGAGGCATCCGCAACCACCACTGGAGTGAGGTCGGCTTCGGGGACGGCTTCGGCTGCGTGACCCTGCCTGGCTCGACGACCCGCGGGTACGGCATGAGCCAGGGGGGCTCCCTGTACCGCTGGAACGACGTGACGGGCGAGCGGGCCGCGATCCGCCCCGATGGACCCGAGGGCGTCGAGCTGCGCTTCGCCTGGAACGCGGGCCTCGCGCTCGACCCCTTCGACCCCAACGCCCTCTTCTACGGCAGCCAGTTCGTGCACCTGTCGCGGGACATGGGGCACACCTGGACGACGATCAGCCCCGACCTCACCACCGACGAGCCGCGCTGGCAGCGCCAGGCCGAGTCGGGCGGTCTGAGTCGTGACGTCACGGCGGCCGAGAACCACTGCACGATCCTCACGATCGCGCCGAGCGAGCTGGAGCAGGGTCTGCTGTGGGTCGGCACCGACGACGGCCAGCTCTGGCGGGGCACGGCCGACGGCGAGTGGGAGCCGCTGCACGGCAAGCTCGAGGGGGTCGCGCTGAACACCTGGATCGCGCACGTCGAGGCGAGCCGCCACGACGCTGCCCGCGCCTACGTCGTCCTGGACGGCCACCGGCGGGGCGATCGTGAGCCGCACCTCTACCGGACCAACGACGGAGGAGCGACGTTCCAGCGCCTGGACCTGCGGGGCGTCATCGGCCATGCCCACACCCTGGAGGAGGACCCGGTCGACCCCGACCTGCTCTTCCTGGGCACCGAGGCCGGCCTGTGGCTGAGCCAGGACGGTGGCGCTCACTGGGAGGCGTGGGGCGAGGGCTTCCCCACCGTCCCCGTGCGCTCGCTCGTCGTCCACCCGCGGGACCACGACCTCGTGGTCGGGACCCACGGCCGCGCGGCCTGGGTGATCGACGACATCCGGCCCCTGCGCGGACGCTCCTCGGAGGACCAGGCGCGCATCGTGGACGTGGTGCCCCCGGCGCCGACCATCGCGCACCTCGTCAAGCAGACGCGCGAGTCCCGCTTCCCCGGGACCGAGGAGTTCCGCGGCCAGAACCGGCGCCGTGGCGCCCTGCTCTCCTTCCACCTCGCAGAGCCCGAAGGCGGCTTCGAGGGCAAGGGCCACCTCGACGTCCTGAGTGAGGGAGGCGAGGTCCTCCGGCGCCTGACGTTCGAGCCGAGCGCGGGCCTGCACCGGCTGGTCTGGGACCTACGCCGCCACGGCGAGCGCGGTGCCCGCACCACAGGCCGGCTCGTGGAGCTCTCCGGCGGTCCCGAGGTCGTGGCCGGCCGCTACCGCGTGCGCGTCACCGTGGGGGACCATGAGGACGAGGCGCCGCTCGACGTCCTGCCCGATCCCCGGCTCGAGAGCGGACCCAAGGAGCTGCGGGCCCGTCACGACCTCCTGGCCCGTCATGGGGCGCTGAGCGCCCGCCTGGATGCCGCACTCGCGCGGGCGGACCGGATCGCGGAGGACCTGGACTGGCTCCAGGCTCGCGCGAAGGAGGCACGCGACCCTGAGGCCGACGACGAGGCGCCCCACCCGCAGCAGGAGCTGCTCGACGCCATCGCCACCTACCGCGAGGATCTCGAGCAGCTGATCGATCGCGCTCGCGAGCCGCGGGACCTGCGCGGGATCCACGAGTCGAACCGGATCCAGGATCGCCTGGGTCGGATCCGCTGGTACGTGGGCTCGTCCCACCGCGAGCCGCGCCCCGCCGAGGTCGCGCAGCTCGAGCGGGTGGAGGCGGAGTGTGACGCGTTCCTCGCGGAGCTCGAGCGCCTCATGACCGATCCGCTCGACGCATTGCGTGGACGGGCTGCTGCCGCTGGCGTCGCGCCCCTGGTCACCGGGTCCGGTGGCTGAGCGAGCCTCGCCCGGAGGGCGTCGTCCCGAGCCAGGATTCGTGTCCGGGCTCCTAGGAGCTCATGCGGTTCTGCGCCGCACCTCGACCACGCGAGCCGCGCCGCGGTAGTGGTCGAGGGTCCGGATGCGGGCCTCGCACGAGCTGCGGGCGAGCAGGGGGAAGCTCAGCGTGCATCCGCTGCGCAGGTCCTCGACCTGGACGCGGTACCACCGGGGATGCTGGCGCTTGAGGAGCTGGATCATGCGTGACTGGTCGTTCGCTGCTCTCCATCAAGCGAACTCGTCACGTTGGACGCACGGAAACCCCGCGATTCCTCGAGGCGTGTCCGAGCCGTTCCCGGGGCCGGGAACGGCGCATCAGGACGGGCGACCTGACCGCGCGGTTCCGTCCAGGAAGTCTCAGATGAGGCCGTGGATCGCCTCTGCGCCCTCGACTCCAACCAGGCGCTGATCGAGGCCGCCGTGGCGGAAGCTCAGGCGGTTCGGGTCGAAGCCGAGCTGCGTGAGGATCGTCGCGTGCAGGTTCTTCACGTGCATGCGGTCGACGACGGCGGCCGAGCCGAGCTCGTCCGTCGCGCCGACGGCCTCGCCGCCTTTGATCCCGCCGCCGGCCATCCACAGCGTGAAGCCGTACGAGTTGTGGTCGCGCCCCGTGCCCTTGGCGTACTCCGCGGTGGGCTGACGCCCGAACTCGCCGGTCCAGACCACCAGGGTCTCGTCGAGCAGGCCGCGGCGGTCGAGGTCCTGCAGCAGGCCCGCGATCGGCTTGTCGGTGTTGCCCGCGTGCTTCTCGTGGTTGAACTTCAGGTCGCCGTGGGCGTCCCAGTTGGCGTCGTTGTGGTTGCCGCCGGAGTAGACCTGCACGAAGCGCACGCCCCGCTCGACCATTCGACGCGCGAGGAGGCACTTGCGGCCGAAGTCGAAGGTGCGCTCCTGGTCCATCCCGTACAGCTCGCGGGTGCCCTCGGACTCCGCGTCGGTGTCGAAGGCCTCCGGCGCGCTGTCCTGCATCTGGAAGCCCAGCTCGTAGCTCGCGATGCGGGCCGAGAGCTCGGAGTCCTCCCGTCCGGCGCGCATGTGCGTCTCGTTGAGACGTCGCAGGCGGTCGAGCAGGCGTCGCTGGACCGCACGGGTCGTGTCCCCACGCGGATCGAGGTCGAGGATGGGGTTGCCGGTGCTGCGCACGACGACGCCCTGGTAGGCCGCCGGCATGTAGCCGCTCGTCCAGTTCTTCGCGCCCGAGATGGGGCCGCCGGTCGGGTCCAGGAAGACCATGTGACCGGGCAGGTTGGGGTTGGGGCTCCCGAGGGCGTAGTTGACCCACGAGCCCAGGCACGGCTTGCCCGAGAGCAGCGAGCCCGAGTTCATCATCAGCATGGCCGACCCGTGGATCGGCGAGTCGGCGTACATCGAGTGGACGAAGCCGAGGTGGTCGACCTGCTGCGCCAGGTGGGGGAAGAGACTCGAGACCCACTTGCCACTCTTGCCGTACCGGCGGAAGTCCCACTTGGGACCCACGACCCGGCCCTCGTTCTTGGCGCCCCCACGCCCACGCGTCTTGACCGCGATGGTCTTGCCGTCGAGGGGGTAGAGCTTGGGCTTGTAGTCGAAGGTGTCGACCTGGCTGACCCCGCCGTACATGAACAGGAAGATCACCGACTTCGCCTTGGGGCGGAAGTGCGGCTGCCTGGGGGCCAGGGGGTTCACGAAGTCGTCGAGCGAGGCGCCGAGGGCGGGCGCCCCGAGGGCCGCGGCGGCACCTCCGAGGAGGGAGCGTCGGTTGAGGTCGAAGGTCGTCATGGGGAGCCTCAGTCGATGAACATGAACTCGTTCAGGTTGAGCGTGAGCAGCGCGAGCTGACGGAAGGCCGTCTCCGGGTCGAGCGCGAGCTCGGCCATCAGCTCCTCCTGGAGCGCCGTGAGCGTCGCCACCTCCTCGGGGGTCGCCGAGCGCTGGAGGGTGTGCCGGTAGAGGCCGTCGATCCGGTCCTCGAGGGCCTGGCCCGCCGTGCGCCCCACCAGCTCGGCCAGTGCGGCCGAGGCCTCGTGGGCGCTCTCGCTGTTCATCAGGTGCAGGGCCTGCTGCGGCTGGATCGTCGTGAAGCGCGTCGGGCAGGGCGCGTCCGTGTCCGCGAAGTCGAAGGTGGCCAGCTCCGGGGGGACGAGCGAGCGCTTCACCTTGATGTAGAGGCTGCGGCGTCGCTGCTGATCCTCGGGGCTGCGCCCCCAGACGTTGCCCGGCTGGCTGGAGGTCTGCAGGACCTCCTGGGGCACCTTCGTGAAGATCGGCGGCCCCCCTCGCTGCGGGTTGAGTCGGTCGGTGACGGCGAGGAGCGAGTCGCGGACCTCCTCGGCCCCCATCCGGCGCATGCGGAACGCCCAGAGGAGCGTGTTCGTTGGATCGACCCCGTCGGCCGCTTCGGCGACCTCGGGGCTCGGGCGACTGTCCTGACGGTAGGTGGCCGATGTGACCAGCAGCCGGTGCAGGGCCTTCATCGAGGAGCCGCTCTCGAGGAACCAGCCCGCGAGCCAGTCGAGGAGCTCTGGGTGGGTGGGACGATCCCCGAGCTCGCCGAAGTCGCTCACCGAGGGGACGATGCCCGTCCCGAAGTGCTGGGCCCAGATGCGGTTCACCGCGGTGCGGGCCGCGAGGGCGTTGTCCGGCGCGGTCAGCCAGCGGGCGAGCGCGGTGCGGCGCCCGCTGGTGGGGCCGCTCGCGCGCGGGATGGTGGCCCGCTCGTCGTCCATGCAGTGCGGCCAGTCGGGCTCCACCGGCTCGCCCTTGGCCAGGGCGTTGCCGCGGACATGCACGTGCATCTGCGGCGGGTCGGGCCCGCGCTCGGTGGCGATGTAGGCCATCCGCTCGGGCCGAGGCCGCTCCCGGTTGAGCCGCTCGCGCGCCTCGAGGAGCTGCGTGAGCTCCTCGGCTCGCTCACGCCCCATGAGGCGCTCTGCGTGGTCCCGCACCAGGCGACGGAAGTCGCCGCGGTTGACGGGGCCGCGCGAGGCCGAGAGGGGGCTCCAGCCCTGCGCGAGGGCGGCGAGGTCCGGGACACGCGTCTCGTGTCGGTGGACCGCGCGCGCATGGATGTACTGACCGCCGGTCGTCTGGCTGCAGTGCACCGCGATCGTGTTCGGGCCGCGGCGCACGGCGGCGCGCGCCTCCGGCGTCACCTCGAACACGCCGTAGTCCCCGCGGTAGTGATGGACGCGCAGGGCCTCGACCCCGTTGAGGTACACCTCCGCACCCTCGTCGTGCTGGACGAGGAGGACCAGGTCGTCCGTGGAGTCGGTGTCCCACACGAACTCACGGCGGATCCAGATCTGGGGGGTCGTCCACTCCGTGCGCGAGCGGTCGCCGAAGTTGCCGAAGCCTCCCTCGCCCCGCGGCCACGTGCCGGCGTCGAAGCCGGGCTCCTGCCAGCCCTCGCCAGGGTCCTCGGTCGTGTAGCTCCAGACGTCCGCTCCGCGGCGGCGCCAAGCGAGGTCGAGGATCGCGGCCCCGCTGTGCTGCATGTAGTCGAGGCGGATCGGCACGCTGCCCCCGGCCAGCTCGACAGCCCCGTTGAGGCGTCCCGAGCCCGCCAGCACCTCGCGTCCGTCGACGGTCAGGCGTGCGCGGTCGTCGATCGTCCCGCGGAACTCCCAGGTGCCTGCCGAGGGCACGCCGAGGCGGCCCTCGAACACGAGCCCGTAGGCGTTGGGCCGGGTCGCGGGGGAGAGATCGAAGAGGCCCTCGTGAGCGCCCTCGTCCTCGGCGCGCAGCGCGTCGAACTCGGGCAGCTCGTCCCAGGTGTCCCGGTAGAAGCGGTACCGGAGGTCCGTGAGAGGCGTGGTCCCGTAGTCCTGGCTGTCGAGGAGCGCCGCCAGCTCGCGCTGGGCCTCGTCGATCCGGCGGTCGTGGTCGCGGATCGACTCCTCGTGCGCGGCGCGGCGTGCCTCGAAGGCGCGCTCCTCCTCCTCGTTCATGATGGAGACCTGCGTGCCGCCGGAGGACTGGTCCGTCAGACCCTCGAAGAAGGCCATGAAGGAGTAGTAGTCCGTCTGGTCGATCGGGTCGCCCTTGTGGTCGTGGCAGCGCGCGCAGCCCAGGGTCGAGGCGAGGAAGGCCTCGCTCGTGGTGCGCACGATGTCGTCGAGGACGTCGTAGCGCGCCTGGATGCGGCCCTGGGCGGGCTCGTCGTCCCACTGCCCCAGCCGCAGGAAGCCCGTTGCAACCAGCGCGTCAGGGTCGTCGGGAGCCAGCTCGTCCCCTGCCACCTGGAGGCGCACGAACTCGTCGTAGGGCAGGTCCTCGTTCAGAGCGTCGACGACCCAGTCCCGGTATCGCCAGATGTTGGGCTTGTTGCCATCGCGCTCGAAGCCATTGGTCTCCGCGTAGCGCACGACGTCGAGCCAGTGGCGCGCCCAGCGCTCGCCGTACTCGGGCCGGGAGAGGAGCTGATCGACCAGCTCCTCGTAGGCGGTGGGGGAGTCGTTCGCGACGAAGGCCTCGACCTCCTCGGGAGTTGGCGGCAGCCCGGTGAGGTCGTAGGTCAGGCGGCGGACGAGTGTCCGCCGGTCGGCCTCGGGCGCCGGCTCCAGACCCGCGTCCTCGAGCCGGGAGAGGATGAAGCGATCGACCGCGTTGCGGGACCAGGTCGCGTCGTTGGCGGTCGGCGGGATGGGCCGGGACAGCGGCTCATAGGCCCAGCCCTCGAGGCCGTCCCCCTTGGTGATCCTCCGCGGGCCCTCGCGGGCGCTCTCCTCGATGTCGACGGCCTCGGACCACGGGATGCCTCGCTGGACCCACTGGCGCAGCACCTCGCGCTCGGCCTCGGGCAGCGGGCCAGTGGGAGGCATCTGGTTGTACTCGTCCTGGTAGCTGATCTTGCGCAGCAGCAGGGAGGCCAGCGGATCGGCGAGGTCCACGGCGGGACCGGAGTCGCCGCCGGCGAGCAGGCCCTCGCGCCGCGTCAGCCAGAGACCTGCGCGCAGCTCCTCGCCCGAGCCGTGACACTCGAGGCAGCGCGCCTCCAGGATCGGGAGGACCTTCTGCTCGAAGAAGGCGGCGTCGTCCGTGACGGGCACGGCCGCGCTCGCGAGGGGGAGGAGGGCCAGCACCGTCATCACCCTTCCATCCTAGGGGGACGGGGTCGGATCGGGAG
>WTJQ01000550.1 GCA_011524785.1 Planctomycetota bacterium
TTGGTCGAGGTGGTCAGGGCCGAGGTGGCCACGCTCGTCCACGACGAGGTTGAGGCGAAGATGGGCGACGCGGCCGTGGGCAACATCACTGAGAGCGACCTGGAGATGGCTGAGGCCTCCGGCGCGACCCTCGTGGCGTTCCACACCGGGATCCCCGGCAAGATCCGCCAGGACGCCGAGCGCCGGAAGCTGACGATCCGCCGCTACGACGTCATCTACGAGATGCTCGACGAGCTGCGGGACCTCATGGAAGGCACCCTCGCTCCCGCCCTCGAGGAGGAGGTCACCGGCCACGCCGAGGTCAAGGCGCTGTTCAAGTCGTCGAAGGTCGGCGTCATCGCCGGCTGCTCGATCGCGGACGGCACCATCGGGCGCAACAACCGCGTCCGCCTGCTGCGCGACGGCGCCGTGGTGTTCACGGGGGCGATCGGCTCCCTGCGCCGCGAGAAGGAGGACGTCCGCGAGGTCCGCGAGGGCTTCGAGTGCGGCATCGTGCTCGACGGCTTCCGCGACCTGAAGGAGGGCGACGTGATCGAGGCCTTCACCGTCAACGAGATCAAGCGAACCCTCGCCTGACGCCTGCCGGCCCCGCACGCGAGAGCGGGGCCGGACCCCTCCCCCATGGCGAACCCCAAGACGATCGCCAAGCTCGAGGCGGCCATCCGCCGACGGATCGCCTACTGCCTGCAGTTCGAGGTCTCGGACCCGCGCTCCGGCTTCGTCACGATCACCGGCGTCGAGCTGTCCTCGGACCTCTCGGTGGCGAAGGTGCGCTGGAGCGTGCTCGAGCCCGACCGCGAGCGCGCGCGGAGCGAGCACATGCTCGAGAGCGCGCGCGGCTTCGTGCAGCGCCAGATGAGCCGGGTGATCAACCTGCGGAGGCTGCCGCGCATCCAGTGGGTCTACGACGACTCCATGGCCGAGGCGGCGCGCCTCGACCAGCTGATCCGCGACGCCCAGGCCCAGGACGCCCGCATCCGAGGGGACGCCGAACAGCCGGCCTCCTCGGAGCCTGGCGAGGCGACGGATGAGCCGGAGGCCGGGCAGGACGGGCTCGCAGGACCCATGGGCGCGGGCCCCGACGGGGAAGCCCCGCGGGGCTGAGCGGCGCACCATGACCGGCGTCCCCCTCACTCCCGTGGGCGCCCTGGGAGAGGGCGCGGCTGGCCGCGTCGTGCGAGCGCGACTCGACGGCCCCTGGGGCAGCCTCCCCGCCGGCACGGAGCTGGCCCTCAAGCGGCCTCTGTCCCCCGCTGGCGCGGCACGCCTGGAGGTCGAGGCGCGCGCGCTCCGCAGCCTCGCCGGGCCGGGCGTGCAGGCCCTGGTCGAGGCCGGGGAGGACGCCGAGGGCCCCTACCTCGTGAGCGAACTGGTCCCGGGGGCGCTCCTGTCGGAGCGCGTCCTCGAGGGGCCGCTCGAGGACCTGGAGGTGCGGCGGATCGGAGCCACCCTGGCCGCCACCCTCGACCGCATCCATCGCACGACGTGGCTGCACGGTGACCTGGCGCCGGGCAACGTGCGGCTCGATGGGACCGGGCGCCCGATCCTGCTCGACTTCGGCCAGGCCGGCCCGATCGACGAGCGGCCGGTCGGCCGCGGCACCCCTGCGTACCTGTCCCCCGAGGAGGCCGGGGGCGCTGGGAAGACGCCTGCCGCAGAGGCGTGGTCCCTCGGGATCCTCCTCTGGGAGCTCGCCGCCGGCAGCCACCCGCTGGCCCCTGATGGGCGGGCGCAGGGAGTGCCGGAGGGCGCGGCCCTTGCCGGGGTCGCGACACCACCCAGCATCCGCAATCCCCGCGTCTCCCCGCTGCTCGACCACTGGATCGGTGAGCTGCTGCAGGAGGACCCGCACGACCGGCCGCCCCTCGCGGCCGTCGCCGAGGCGCTCGCGACGGCCGGGGAGGACGGCTCGCTGGCGAGTCACGACGATCCCTGGGCCGCGCGCAACAGCCTCCCCCTCGCGGGCCGCGAGTCCGCTCTCGCGGCTCTCGCGGATGCCTGGCAGCAGGCGGCAGAGGGCTCCGGCCGCACGGTCTGGCTCGTCGCGGAGCGAGGCCTGGGCAAGACGCGCCTCGTGGACGAGGCCGCACGCCGCCTGCGTCGGACCGCGTCGTCCCCGCTGGCCCCGACGTACCTGCGGGTGCGCTGCCCCCCCGCGCTCGAGGGGCGCCCCACGCACCCGATCCGCTCGCTCCTGCGCCGATGGCTGCGGCTGGAGCGCCACGCCCCCGTCGGCCCGCGTGAGCGGGCCCTGCTCGCAGGCTTCCTCGAGCCTCAGCGCGTCGAAGCCGTCGCGGCCCTGCTGGCGCCGGTCGCGGGACCGGAGCCCGTCCACGAGGCGGCCCTTCTGGCGGACGTGCTTGCCGAGCTGGCTCGGACGGAGCCACTGCTCGTCTTCGTCGACGAGCTGCAGCGCGCGGGCGAGGCGACGATCGCCGTGCTGCGGCGGCTCGTCGAGCAGCTGGAGGGGCTCCCACTGCTCCTCGTGCTGGGCGTGCGCGAGCATGAGCTGCTCGACGGGAGCCCCGCTCGCACCCTGCTCGACCACGCGCGACAGGAGACGTGGATCGCGGAGCGCACCGAGAGGCTCGAGCTCGACCTCCTCGACGAGGGCGATCTCCTGGAGCTCGTCGGGCAGGTCTTCGTCGGGCAGGCCTCGCCCCTGCGGCTGGCTCGGGTCCTCCTCGAGCGGACCGAGGGGAAGCCGTCGCGTCTGGATGCGCTCGTGCATGAGGCCCTCGACCGCGGCCTCCTGCGGGTCCATCCCGAGGGAGGCCTCGAGCTGGTGGGCGCCGCGGAGTCCCTGCCTCGCATCGAGGACAGTCGCCTGGCGCTGGAGTCCCGGCTCGAAACGCTGGATGGGACCGACCGCGAGTGGCTCGAGCTCGCGGCGGTGGATGGAACCGCCGTTCGAGCCGGGCGCCTCGCGCGCATGGGCGGGGGCGAGGAGGCGCGCGCTCCGCTCGCGGACTCTCTCGCGCGGCTCGTGGCCACGGGCTGGCTCGTCCAGGGCGCCGAGGGGCTGACCTTCCCGAGCAACACCACCCGCGAGGTGGTCCTGCGCAGCCTCGACCCCGGCCGACGGCAGGCCCTGCACGGACGCATCGCCGACGCCCTGGCCTCCGGCGCCGGCGCTGGACGCTCGTTCGAGCGCGCGCACCACCTGCACGCTGCAGGGAGGGGGCCCGAGCTCGTCGAGGTCGCGCTCGAGCTCCTGCCCGCGGCGCGTGCCCTCGGACACCCCCGCCGGGTCCTGGCCCTCACCGAGTGGGCCCTCGCGGCCGATGCCGAGCACTCGGCGGAGGCTCTGCTCGAGCTGCACGCGGCCGCTGCGGACGCTGCCGGAACGCTCGGGCTGCGCAGCACGGAGCGCCTGCACCTCGACCGCCTGGTCGACCTGGACCTGAGCCCGGAGGAGGCTCCGTGCAGCGTGGCTCGCGTCTACCTGCTCCATGGGCACGCGGCGGCGGACGCGGGGCGTGCCGGGCTCGCCCGCGGCTACCTGCGCAACGCCGCCATGCTCGCGCGCAAGGGCGGTGCGGCTGACCTGGGCTCGCAGGCCCTGCGCCGCCTGGCCGAGGTCGAGCTCGCCGCTGGTGAGATCGGCGGCGCACGTGAGACCGCCCGGCGTGCCCGCGCGCGCGCAGAGGACTCCCTCACCGGTCTGCATGCACACCTCGTGACCGGCGTGGCCGCGCTGCTCGAGGATCGGCCCCAGCGAGCACGGGCCCACGCGCTGGCCGTGGCCCTCCGCTGCCGGCGGAGCGATCCGGGCGTGCACAGGTCCGAGGTCCAGGCCGGAGCGTTCCTCCTGGCCGCGCGCGCGTGGTCCAACCTCGCGCGCCCCCAGCGAGCGCTCGCCTTCCTGGAGCGCGCGCGGCGTCAAGCCGACGCCGCGGGGCAGCGCTCGCTCGAGGCCGAGGCGCTCGCGCGGACCGGCAGGGTGCTGATCGATCTCGGTCGCGAGCGAGAGGCCGAGGCCGTCCTGCGCGAGGCGCACCTGGTGACCCAGGAGATCGGCATCGGCGCGGGTGAGGTCCTGGCTCGGCTCTTCCTCGGGACCCTCCTCGCGGAGCAGGGGAGTCCGGAGGGGCCCGGCCTCGTCGGACGCTCCCTCGAGCGGGCGACCCAGCTGGCGCTCCCTCGACTCGAGGCCATGGCCCGGGCGCTCCAGGCACGGGTCGACCTCGCCGCCGGCGCGCTCGACCACGCCGATCAGCAGAGCGCACAGGCCGTGGAGCGGCTGCGACGCACCGGCGCCGAGACGGCCGACCGCGTCGTGGTGTCCGGCACGCGCGCCCTGATCCTCGCCTCGCTCGGCCGCAGCGAGGAGGCGCGGCGGGCCCGGAGGCACGCAGAGCGGGCGGTCCGGCGCGCGGTGTCCAGGGTCCGCGGCAGGGACGCGGAGGGCCTCGAGCAGGCCCTGCAGCGCCTCGCGGCCTCCGCCCTCGACCCCGAGGGGCCTCTCTACCCCCGGGTCCCCCGCAGGGGGGGATCCGCGTCCCAGCCCTCCTGAGTCCTGCTGGGGGTGCCCCGGCGAGGTTCAGCGCGAGATCGGGAGGGATCCAGGGGTTGTAATTGAGATTGCGTCTCAATATCATCTCTCGACGATCTCGGGCCTCCAACTCCTCCGACGACCCCGTTCTGGCGTGGGAGACCCCGCGAGGACTGGACCTGCCCAGGAACGCGCCTCTCACCGCACCGCAGCCATGCTCCCCCTGCTCCTCGCCCTCGTGCCGCAGCACGCTGTGAGCCCCTCCTCCGAGGGCGCGCACAGGGCTGCCCAGGAGCCGGCGCGCATCGAGCGCCTGCTCGGGGCCATGGGAACGGGCCTGCGAATCGAGGTCGAGGCAGCGCGCCGGTCCGAGGCCCTGCGCGCCAGCGAGGCCGCGGCCCGCGAGGTCGAGGCCACGGAGCAGCGGCTCTCCACCTGGCGGCCCACGAGCGAGCTGTCACGGCTGCAGGCCGCGGGAGGCGACTGGGTCGAGCTGTCCGCCCCCACCGCGCACGACCTCGGCGCCGCCCTGCGCTGGAGCGCGGCCACCGCGGGCCGCTTCGACCCCTGCCTCGGCGCGCTGATCCAAGCCTGGGAGCTGCGAGGCGGCGGCGCGGTGCCGTCCGCCTCGACCCTCGCCGCTGCGCGCGAGGCCTCGGGCGCCCGCCACCTCCTGCTCGAGGGAACCCGTGCGCGCCTCGCAGGCGGTGCCTCCCTGGACGCCGGTGCCTTCGGCAAGGGAGCCGCCCTCGATCGGGCCCTTCGAGCGAGCACGGAGGCCGGCGCGCTCCGCACCCACCTCGACCTCGGCGGTCAGCACGCCTTCGCTGGCCCTGGCACGTGGACGATCACCCTCGCCCACCCCCAGGACCGACAGAGGGCGGTCCTCCGCCTGACCGTGCCCGCTGGATCGGTGGCGACCTCGGGCAACTCCGAGCGACGCTGGTCCGCCGCCGGACGCGCGTTCGGACACCTGCTCGATCCGGCCTCGGGAGCCCCGGTCGACCCCGACCTCCATCCGTGGACGACCACGGTCATCGCCCCGGTGGCCCTCGCCGCCGACGCCCTGGCGACCGCCGCGTTCCTGGCCCCGCGCGAGCTCGGCTCCTCTCTCGAGGACGCCGAGGCCGCTCTGATCCTCCTCCGCGTGGAGGACGAGCGCCTCGTCGCCGAGCTCTCGCCGAAGTTCCCGCACGCGCTCGAGCCGCTCCACCCCGGTCTCGAGCTCCGTCCCGACGCCCTCGAGCGTCCCTGATCTCGATCCCGAGCCGCTCCCATGCTCACCGCCCTCCTGCTCCCCCTGGCGCTCACGCCGGCAGCTCCTCAGGACACCCCTGCACAGGACAGCGACCTGGAGGCCCGGGTCGAGGCCCTCGAGGCCGAGCGCGAGGCGTTCGCCCGGCAGGTCGAGATCCTCGCCATGGAGCTGGAGCGGCAGGACCTCGGCACCGTCGCCTACGGGGACCTCCAGGCCGTGTCGGGCCTCGGCCCGGCAGCCTCGCGGATCTACGCCACGGAGTCCGGAGCGAGCATCGGCGGCTACGGCGAGCTGCTCTACGGCTTCGACCCCGATGGCAGCGACGAGTTCGATGCGCTCCGCGGCGTGATCTACCTGGGGTACCGCTTCAACGACCAGTGGCTGGTCAACACCGAGTTCGAGTTCGAGCACGGCACGCAGTCGTTCCTCGAGTACTCCTGGGTCGACTACCTCGCCACCGACGAGTTCGCCCTGCGCGGCGGCCTGCTGCTCAGCCCCCTCGGCTTCGTGAACGAGAGCCACGAGCCGACCACCTACCTGCCGGTGGGCCGCTCCCAGACGGAGACCCGCATCATCCCCACCACGATGCGCGAGATGGGCGTCGGCGCCTGGGGTCAGACCGGTGACCTGGAGTGGCGGGCCTACGTGATGAACAGCCTGAACGGGTCGGCGTTCGACTCGGGTGGCCTGCGCGGCGGCCGCACCAAGGGCGACCGGGCCGATGCGGAGGACCTCTCGGTGACGGCCCGCATGGACTGGCGTGCAACCCCTGGCCTGACCCTCGGGGGCGGCTTCCACGTGGGCGACTCCGCGGGATCCAACGCCGATGCGCTCGGAACCGATCTCGGGACGAGCCTCGTCGAGCTGCACGCCTCCTGGCAGTGGGGTGCCTGGGACGCCCGCGCCCTCGCGGCCCGTGCCGACCTGGACGGGGCGGCCGCCTTCAACGACAGCCAGCTCGGGAACGGCGCCAACCTCGCAGAGCGCCTCGAGGGAGCCTACGTCGAGGTGGGCTACGACCTCCTGGCCGGCCGCGAGGACGCCGCGAGGCTCCTCCCCTACGTGAGGCTCGAGACGATCGACACCCAGGCGAGCCTGCCCGGCAACGCCATCGAGCTCGACGAGGCGGCCGACCGCTACTTCACCGTGGGCCTCAACTACCAGCCGACGCCTGGAGTGGTCGTGAAGATCGACCATGAGACCAGCGACGACGGCAACGACCGGATCGGCTTCTTCATCGGGTACGCGTTCTGATGCAGCTCTCCCTCGGACTCCTGGCGGCCCTCGCGCCGCTCCTCGTTCCGGGCCAGCCGGCCCGCCCCGCGGAGGTCACGGCCCCCAGCGCCCCGACCGCAGTCTCCAGCGCCTTCCTCACCATCGAGGAGGCCCTCGAGCTCTGCTTCCCCGACTGCACCGTCCGGCGCGGCACGGTGTTCCTCGAGGAGGACGAGGTCGAGCGGGTGGAGGACCTGGCCGGCGTCAAGGACATCCGCGCCATCGCTCACCCCTACGAGGCCTTCGACGAGGACGGGAAGCTCGTGGGAACGGCCTGGTTCGACAGCCGCAAGGTGCGGTCGAAGAAGCAGACCCTCATGGTCGCCGCGGACCCCAAGGGCCGCATCCTCCGCGTGGAGGTGCTCGCCTTCCTGGAGCCCCGCCAGTACCTGCCCCCCGCGCGCTGGTTCGGCCAGCTGATCGGCAAGGAGCTCGGGCCGGCCCTCTCCCTCGATGGCGAGGTGCGCAACCTCGCGGGCGCGACCCTCAGCGCGCGCGCCTCGGTGCGGTCCGCCCGGCTCGCCCTCGCGCTGCAGCGGGTGCTCGGCGAGCGCGCGGACGACGGCCCGCCCGCGGGCGGGGCCAAGGGCGCGCGGCCGTGAGCCGCGGCCTCGCCTGGACGATCCACCTGGCCACGGGGGTCCTCGGACTCTCGGGCCTCGTCTGGGCGTGGATGCGGTACCTGCTCGAGCCCGTGGACGAGTTCTCGATCCTGCACCACCCGGCCGAGCCCGACGTCCGGGTCCTGCACCTGCTGGTAGCGCCAGCGGCCCTGTTCCTGTGGGGCGTCGTCTGGCGTTCGCACGTCTGGGCACGCTGGCGGGTCGGCGTCCAGCAGCGGCGCCGCACGGGCCTCGTCCTGATGCTGCTGGTCCTGCCGATGGTCGCCTCGGGCTACGGCCTGCAGGTCACGGACGAGCCGGCCTGGCGCGAGGCGTGGATCTGGGTCCACGGCGTCAGCGGCACGCTCTTCGCCCTCGTGTACCTGGCACACCAGTTCGGCTCACGGCTGGTGCCGCGGCGCGGAGCGAGGGGCGACCACAAGTCCCGCGAGGCCGCCTAGCCTGCCGGCCCCTCCGGGCTCAGAGGCGGCGTAGACCCAGCAGGCGCTCGAGGAGGCGGCCTGCGCGCTGCCACATCCTCCGCCGCCGGACCCGAGCCGCCACCGCGCGCGCCAGGGCCCGCCTGCGCTTCCGGTCGGGCTCATAGGCGAGGAGGAAGGCGGCGCGCTCGCGCGGTCCGACGACAGCGCCCTCGGAGCGCCCCCGCAGCCAGCGCTCGAGGCGAGCCAGGTTCGAGAGGCGCACCCCTTCAGGCAGCGCGGCGGACCGCGCGCAGCGGTCGAGGTCGAGGAGCAGCAGACGTGGCTGCCCGTCCGGCCCGGTCCCCGCGTGCAGCAGGTTCGCGGGCTGGAGGTCGACGTGATCGAGCCCCAGGGCGTGCGCCTTGCGAACCAGGTCACCCGCAGCCCGCGCGAGGGCCCGCAGGAGGAGCCGGTCAGGAGCCGGCTCGCTCAGCACCTGGCGCAGGTCCTGGGCGTTCGGCGCGTGGACCGTCCCCAGCTCGAGGTCCCATCGTCGAGATCCGATGGGGCGGGCCCGCACCAGCACGGGCGTCGCGACCTGCAGCCCCGCCTCGAGCAGCTCCTGACCCAGGCGAGCCTCGGCGAGGGCGCGCTCGGGCCCCGCGAAGCCGCGGCTGCGAAGGCCGCGCAGGAGGCCCCCGCGCTGGTACGACCGCACCACCACCGCGCCCCGGGGATGCTGCAGGAGGCGGACCCGAGCCCGCCCCCGCGCCGAGAGCGGCGTGCCCGCCGCTCCCTGCTCAGGCGCGTCGAGGGGCGCGAAGCCCTCCGACCAGCCGGGTGCGGACCAGCGAGCCCCCCAGGGGCCGCGGTCCTCGCTCCAACCGGCCGGCGCTCGGCCCGGGGCCAGTCGTCTCTCAGTCGAGCCCGACACCGAAGCCAGCGTCGCCGCTGGCCGGCGCCTCCTCGCTCGCAGTGCTGGACTCGGTCGCGGCCGCAGCCTCGGGCGCCGGAGCAGGCTCACGCCGCGGCTCCGGGGCGGGCTCGGCTGCTGCCGGGGCCGGGGCCGGCTCGTCCGCGGCCAGGCCCATTCCGAAGCCACCGCCCGCGGGGGCCGGGGCCTCCTTGGGAGCGACCTCCGCAGCCGCCGGCTCCGCGTCGCGCTCGGGTGCGCGCTCCTCGCGGCGGGCAGGACGCTCGCGGCGGCTCCGCTTCGGCGG
>WTJQ01000198.1 GCA_011524785.1 Planctomycetota bacterium
CGCCATGGCCGACCCCCTCGCCACCTACCACATCCGCTCCCGCGGCTGGTGGACCCGCACCCACGACTTCACGGACGCCGAGGGCCAGCCCCTGGGGCGCCTGACCGTGCGCCGCAACTCCTGGGGACTGGTGGTCTCGGGCGAGTACCGCCCCGAGAAGGGCGAGATCCTGAGGATCCGCCGCGACCCGGGGCTGCTGCGCGCGCAGTTCTCCCTGTGGACCGAGGGCGGTGAGTGGCTCGGGTCGAGCCTTCGCTGGGCCCTCGTCCGCCGCCAGATCGACATGTGGACCGGAGGCAAGCCCTACCGCCTCGTCCCCGTGCACGGCTTCCGCCGGGGGTGGCGTGTCGTCGCAGCCAAGACCGGCGCCGCGGTCACGCTCCACACGCGCCCCGGGCTGCCGGCCTTCGGCCCGCTCCCCGACCGCACCGAGGCGAGCAAGCTGCGCAAGATCGACTTCGAGCTGATCGTCTTCGCCCAGTTCCTGGGCGCCCTGACCCGTCAGGAGAGCTTCTGGCCCACCTCCCTCGACGCCGAGGCGACCGTGGCGACCGGCAAGGTGCCCGCGGGCGCCTGAGCGCCCCCAATCGGCCCTGGGCCCCTCCCAACACGCCTCGAACCCACCGGGAAGATCCTTCCGCCTCGAGCGTCCCTGACCTCTAGACCACTCCCGGGACCTCCGGAGCCGCGGACGCACCGCGTCCCTCCAGCGACTCCTCGAACCCCGGGACACGACCTCGCCCCATGCGACCCCTCATCGTCCTCGCCATCGTCGCGGCCGCCGCAGCGGCCTACTTCTTCGCCTCAGGGTCGACCACGGCCCCCGCGGCTCCGGAGGCCCTCACGGGCCCGGGCATCGAGACGACCCCCGAGCCCGAGACCCCCAGCGAGGAGGTCGACCTGGTCGGCCCCGCCGTTGGTCAGGGCCGGGAGGGCGTGGCAGCTCCGGTGCGGACGGACGTCCTGGACGGCGAGCCCGAGGCCAAGGCCGAGGCCAGCCTGACGGGGCTGATCCTCGATCCCGACGGCCAGCCGGTGGAGGGCGCCCAGGTGACCCTCACGCGCTTCGGCACGACCAACATGCTCTTCCTGGAGCCCGCGGTGGTCGATCGCTCCGGTGACCGCAAGGCCAAGACGGATGCCGAGGGACGCTACTCCTTCGCGCGCGTGACGCCCTACGAGCGCTACGCCCTGCTCATCCGCCACCCGGAGTTCGCGCCGCTCGAGGAGGGCGACGTGCAGGCTCTCGAGGGCGAGGCCAACGAGGTGCCCCCCATCAAGCTCGCCAAGGGCGTCGCCCTGCGCGGCGTGGTCAAGGACAGCGCGGGGAACACCGTCCCGGGCGCGGCCCTGCTGCTCGGTCAGATGGCCATGGCCATGTCCGCCGGCGACGACCCCAACGCGCTCGAGGGCACGACGGACCTCGAGGGCAAGTACGAGTTCACCAACCTCGCCAACGGCAACTACGTCCTGCAGGTCACCGCCGACGGCTACGGCCAGGTGGTCCTGGGCCAGATCAACGTGGCCGGGGACACCGACGTCCAGCGCGACGTCGTCCTCGAGATCGCGATGATGCTCGCGGGCGTCGTGACCGACCAGGACGGCCTCCCGCTGCCCGAGGCCCGCGTCACCGCGTACTCGATCGGCAACCGGGAGAACCGGACGCAGACCCAGGGCGACACCGACGACAACGGTGAGTTCTCGCTCATCGACGTGCCCGGCGGCACCTACACGCTGCGCGTCTCCGCCGAGGGCTTCAAGGTCGGCTCCGTGGCCCGCGCCGAGGCTGGGGACGTGGGCATCCACGTGTCCCTCGAGCGCCTCCCGACGATCAGCGGCCAGGCCGTGGACGCCCAGACCGGCGAGCCGCTCAAGCGCTTCTCGGTCAGCGTGCGCCCCGGGACGGACTCCGCCATCGAGAACACCGTCCGCCTCGGTCGTCCCCTCCAGGTCACCGACGACGAGGGTCGCTTCACCGTCACCTGCCCCAAGGGCGGCACCTTCATGGTCGACGTGGAGGCCCCCGGCTACGCCGCGAGCTTCTCCGAGACGGTCATCGTGACGGCTGCCCAGGACCTGGGTGGGGTCATCGTGCGCGTGAAGCGCGGCGGCGGCATCAAGGGCCGCATCCTCGACAGCGCCGGCAACCCGATCGCGCGCGCCGTGGTGACCAGCCGCGACGATCGCTGGACCGGATCGGACTTCGACC
>WTJQ01000105.1 GCA_011524785.1 Planctomycetota bacterium
CCGGACCGGCGAGGGCATCGGCGGTTCCGAGCCCCGGGGGACGACTCACGGTCCGGGGTCGTCACCGTGCCTCGATCGGGGCGCCTGCCAGCCCTCCCACTCCGGGGCCTGGCCTGGCTGCCCGGCAGGGGGCGCGGCACAGCAACCCAGCTTGCTGACCCCTGAAGACCGCCTTTGCCGTCCTTTCTGATTCAATAGGCGGCATGCCCCAGTACCGCCTCGGACAGGCCGCTCGCGTGCTCGGCGTGAGCGTCGACACCATTCGCCGCCACGTGGACGCGGGGCGCCTCGGGACCGAGCGGACCCGCGGAGGCCAGCGGCTGGTCGACGGGGCCGAGCTAGCCGCCCTCGCCCAGGAGCTCGACCGCGAGCGCGCCGCCGGCGGCGGCTCCTCAGCCCGCAACCACCTGCTCGGCATCGTGACCGAGGTCCGCCGCGATGCGATCGCGGCCCAGGTCGAGATGCGCTGCGGCCCCTTCCGGCTCGTGTCGCTCGTCACGCGCGAGGCCGTGGACTCCCTCGGCCTCGAGCCCGGGGTCCTCGTCAACGCGGTCGTCAAGGCGACCAACGTCGTGGTCGAGCTGGCGGCCCCGCCCGCACGATCGGCGGGCGAGGAGGGATGACGGTGCGGCTCGTTGGCGTGGCCCTGCTGGCCCTCGGCCCCTCGTGCGGAGGGGACGCGGACCACCGCGCGGCGACGGTCCTCGTCGCCTCCTCGCTGGGGCCAGCGTTCGAGGAGCTCGCCGCGGCGTACGAGCAGGCGCACCCCGAGGACGAGGTCGAGCTGCACGCAGCCGGCTCCCCCACCCTGCTGGTCCAGCTGCGGGAGGGCCTGCCCGCGAACGTCTTCGCGCCGGCCGACCGCCTGCACGTGGAGGCCGCGCGCGCCTTGTCACATGGAGCCAGCGAGCCGCAGCCGTTCGCCAGCAACCGACTGGCGCTGGCCGTGCCCCGCGGGAACCCGGCGGACGTGCAGGCGCTCGCCGACCTGACGAGGCCTGACGTCGTCACGCTGCTGTGCGGACCCGAGGTCCCTGCGGGGCGCGCAGCGAGGGCTCTGCTACGGGAGGCCGGCGTCACGGTGACGAGCGCGTCCGACGAGCCGAGCGTCCAGGCGGTCGTCACGCGCCTGGTCCTGGGCGAGGTCGACGCGGGCCTCGTGTACGCCACCGACGTGCACCGCACGCCGGAGCTCGTGGAGGTCCCGCTCGAGCCAGCGCCGCCGCTCTCGATCGACTACTCCCTGGTCCTCCTCGACGAGGAGCGCGGGCGCGCGACCGCGCTCCGCTTCGCGGCCTTCGTCAGCACGCCCGAGGGGCAGCGCATCCTGGCCCGTCACGGGTTCGGGGGTCCCCTGCCATGACGCGACTCCCGCTGCGACTCGCCCCGCTGATGGCTTTGGGAGTCGCCCTCCTGGCGCTGCCCCTCGCGGCTCTGCTGCTCCGCGTGCCGTGGGAGACCGTGCCCGCGGCCCTCGCTCGCCCCGAGGTGAAGGAGACCCTGCTGCTCTCGGTGGGCACCTCGCTGGGCGCCGCTGTGCTCGCGGCCGCGCTGGGACTGCCCCTCGCCGCGTGGCTGGCGGGCGGGGCCGGTCCCCTGCGCGCCGCGGCGCGCCTCCTCGTGACCCTGCCCATCGTGCTGCCGCCGGTCGTGGGCGGACTGGCGCTGCTGCTCGCCTTCGGCCGCGCGGGCCTCGTCACGGCGCCCCTCGAGGTGCAGCTGCCGTTCACGGCGGCCGCGGTCGTGCTCGCCCAGACCTTCGTGGCACTGCCCTTCCTCGTGGTCGCCTCCGAGGCCGGCCTGCGCGCCGTCGATCCACGGCAGCTCGAGGCCGCGAGGACCCTGGGCGCCTCCCCGTGGACCCTACTGGTCCGCGTGCGCCTCCCGCTGGCGCTGCCCTCGCTCATGGCCGGCATGGTCCTGGCCTGGGCCCGCGCGCTCGGGGAGTTCGGTGCCACCATCACCTTCGCCGGCAACCTGCAGGGCCGCACGCGCACCCTGCCGCTGGCCCTCTTCGCGGCCCTGGAGAACGATCCTGAACTCGCCCTGGTCCTCGGCGCCGTGCTCATCGCCCTGGCCGCAGCGGTGCTCGTGCTCCTGCGAGGTCGCTGGCTCCCGCTGGGGTCCACACCGCGGGCCTTTGGCAGCGAGGAGAGGCCGGGATGAGCCTGCGCGCCGACTTCACCCTGCGCCGCGGGGACCTCGTCCT
>WTJQ01000221.1 GCA_011524785.1 Planctomycetota bacterium
TCCCGAACCCGTGCCGGGAGCGGCCCCGTGGCTGGCTGCGGACCACGTCCCGACCAGCTGGGTCGAGCCACTCCCTCCGCTGCCCGGGTCGCCTCCCGGCGAGCCGCCGCCGTCGGTGCTGCCCCCGCTGCCTCCACCAGTCCCCGCATCACCCGCGCCGCCGCCACAGCCTCCGACCAGGCAGAGGACGGCGACCTGCGCGAGGCGGCGAGGGAGAGCGCGGAGAGAGGTGCTCACGGCCCCGAATGTAGGCCGTGTCGTTCGGTCGGGAGGCGCCGCTCAGGAATTCCCGGACCGCGGCCGGCTCCAGGGTTCCAGGCACTCGAGGATCGCAGGGAGCGCACGCTCCGCCGTCCCAGGGTTGGCGAAGGCCAGGAACCCGACCGGGGAGGTCGCGTCCAGGGGCTGATCGAACGGTCCGCCGGACACGGAGTGGACCGATCCTCCGGCCTCCTCGAGGATCAGGACCGCGGCCGCGAGGTCGTAGGCATGGCACGTCCCGCCCGGGAGGGAGGCCGTCTCGGCGAGGAGCGAGCGCGCGTCCACGACGACGCGCTGGGCGCCGAGGGCTGCGTTGAGGAGCAGGCCCCCGCTGCACACGTAGTCGTCCTGCCAGCAGTGCTCGCGGGCACACCCGAGCCGCGCCTCCCAGAGGCGGGTCACCTCGTCCGCGAGGCTCGCGACCGCGGGCCGCTGGGCGGGATGGAACGCGAAGAAGGTGACGAAGCCGTGGTCGACCCGATCGTCGTCATCGGCACGAAGGGCCTCCTTCCCGCGGCCATGCTCCACCCACGCTCCTTCGCCGCGACGCGCACCCAGGGCTCGGCCTCGCGAGCCGACTCGCTCGACGAGCTCCTCGGCGTGTGCCAGCAGGACGTCACGCTGGCGCGGCTGGTCCGGACCGGGCCCGGCGAGGGCGATCAAGGACCACGCGGGTCGATGGCGGAGGAGCAGGTGCCGGGTGCCATCGACCGGGTCGCACGCCAGTCTGGGGCCGCCGTGCGCGAAGCCTTCGAGCTCGCGCCAGCCGCCCTCCCCGTCAGGGCCCCGATGGCGCCAGCCGTGGTGCTCGGTCAGCAGGGACAGCGGTCCCTCCCGAGCTCGCTCCTCGAACCAGGTGGCGACCACCGTCTCGCAGGCCTCGTCCAGGGCCCAGCTCGCGTCGCCCAGACCGATGCTGGTAGGGCGAACGGCGTCCCCGTGGGCCGCGTCCAGCCCAGCGACGGCCGCAGCGATGCGCTGCCCCAGTGCGGCGAGGTGCCCCTCCCAGACCGTGAGTGCGGCGGCGTCCATGGACCCATGGTGGCCTCCACGTCCCCATGATCCAGGGGCACCCCTGGGAAGCCGGTGCGCTCTCGCCTTGAGCCCCCGGAAGCGGGGACTACACTCTCCGCCCCTCGAAACGGGCCGACGCTCAGCCGGCCCCTTGGAGCGCCCCACCATGTCCGAGATCCACGACGTCGTCATCATCGGCTCCGGCCCCGCCGGCTACACCGCGGCCATCTACACCGCCCGGGCCAACCTGAAGCCCGTGCTCATCCAGGGGATGCAGCCCGGTGGGCAGCTGACCATCACCACCGACGTCGAGAACTTCCCGGGCTACCCCGACGGCGTGATGGGGCCCCAGATGATGGAGGACCTGCGCCAGCAGGCCGAGCGGTTCGGGACCGACATCCGCTTCGACATGGTGACGGAGGTCGACTTCTCCAGCAGGCCCTTCAGCCTCAAGACCCAGATGGGGGAGGAGCTGCAGGCCAAGGCCGTCATCATCAGCACCGGGGCCAGCGCCAAGCTGCTCGGCCTCGAGAGCGAGACGCGCCTCATGGGGCACGGCGTCAGCGCGTGTGCCACCTGCGACGGCGCCTTCTTCCCCGACAAGGAGGTGCTGGTCGTCGGCGGCGGCGACTCCGCGATGGAGGAGGCCAACTACCTCACGCGCTTCGCCTCCAAGGTCACGGTCGTTCACCGGCGCGACGAGTTCCGCGCCTCGAAGATCATGGTCGACCGCGCGCGCAAGAACCCGAAGATCGCGTGGGAGCTCTTCCAGCAGGTCTCCGAGATCCACGCCGGCGACGACGGCAAGGTCACGCACGTGACGCTCACCGACACGCGGGACGGTGGGACCCGCGAGCTCGCCTGCGCGGGCGTCTTCGTCGCCATCGGCCACACCCCGAACACCGAGGTCTTCCAGGACAAGCTCGACC
>WTJQ01000113.1 GCA_011524785.1 Planctomycetota bacterium
GAACACGGCCGCGCGTGTCCAGGACTTCGCCTCGCGCGTCGAGGAGCGCCTCGCGGGGCTCGCATCGAGCCTCGGGCCGCGGGCGTCCTCCGCCGTCCGTGCCGGGGCCGCGGAGGCCCTGCGCGGCCTGGAGCGACTGGAGACCGGCGTGGCAGCGGGCACCATCGACCCGCGCTCGGCGGGCGAGCTGCTCGACGGGATCCTCGGGGAGCTCACGGCGAGCATCGCTCCGTCGCTCGGGACGGCCGAGGCTCCAGCCGACCCCAGCGCCCGGACCGAGCAGCGCTTGGCGGGCCTGTTCTCCCAGCTCCACGACCGCCTCGACAGGGAGGTCCGGGCCGACTCCGCCGAGGGGCGCGCAGGGCATGCACGCCTCGCCACCCTCGAGCAGCGGGTGCTCGGGGCCCTCGAGGCGGGGACGCTCGATCGAGCGGACCTCGATCGCGTCCTTGCGGGACTTGGCGCCGGAGGCGCGGACCGCGATGAGGGCGTCCCTCGTATGGACACCTTCCTCGAGGAGGCCACCACCAGGCTGCAGGCGCTCGCGGGGAGCGACGCAGAGGCAGCCTCGGCGGCCCGCGCGTTCCTCGACCTCCTGGAGCGCATGGACGGAGCACTCGGCGGCTCGCTCGACGGGACCGGAGCGGCGCGCACCTTGGGTCGCGCCCTCGCCGCGCTGCGGACGGACCTGCAGGCCACCGTGCCCGGCGCCGAGGCTCCGGGGCGCGGCGCGCGTGCCCTCGTGGATCGCTCCGCCTGATCGGGTCCAAGCTCACCCCTTGAGCCCGTGCGCGACCGGGGAGTGTGCGTCTCACGCCCGGGGCGCGTCGCGGACCCGTGCGCGGTAGGCTCAGTCCGTGTCCGACCCCGCCCCTGAAGCTGCTGCCTCGTCGGAGCGGACGCGAGCTGGCTGGCGCCGGCTCGTGACCGAGGACGGGAGCGCGACCCTCGTCGATCCGGAGGGCCGCACTTGCCACTCGCTCGCCGGCGCCTGGAGCCAGGCACGGGAGCGCTACGTCGCGGGGGTCGGGCTCACCGACCGAGGGAGCGGCGGCGTCGTGCGGCTGCTCGACGTGGGGACCGGATTCGGACTCAACGTGGCTGCCGCCCTGGAGGCCTGCGATGCCGCGCGGCTCACCCTCGAGGTCGTGGCCCTGGAGGCAGCCCGCGCTCCCCTCGAGTTCGCGGTGCGGGCCCCGGAGCCGGCGGCCGGGGAGGCTCACCGCGCCGTGGCCGCGGCGCTCGCGGAGGCTCTGGCGCTGCAGGAGCAAGGTGCGCCGGACGCCGTGGTCGGGCTCGGAGAGAGGAGCAGCCTGCGACTGCTGCTCGGGGATGCGCGCGCGACCCTCTCCGCGCTGGATCCAGCGTGGCGCTGTGACGCAGTGTTCCTCGACCCGTTCGCGCCCGCGGACGATCCCGTCCTCTGGGAGCTGGCCTTCCTGCGCCTGGTCGCGGAGCGCATGGACCCGGGGGCACGGCTCGCCACCTACTGCGCGGCGGTCGCGCCGCGGGCGGCCCTCGTGGCGGCCGGCCTGCAGGTCGGACGCCTGGGGCGGGTCGGACACAAGTCGGAGGGGACGGTCGCCGCGCGCGGGGGCGCTGATCTGGAGCCGCTGCCGCCGCGCCTTGCGCGCCGGCTCGAGCGCAGGGCGGCGGCCCTGCTCGCGTCCGGAGAGTTCGGGGACTCGCCGGGACCCCGCGTGGCCGAGCAGCCAGACGCCCCTGGGAGCGTTGGGAGCCCGCCAGCCCAGGGGGTATGATCCGGGGGCCCGGTCGCGCGACCGGCCCTGCCCATGACGACCCTCCCCTTCGCCCTCACCGGCCTGCCCGAGTGGTGGATCATCCTGCTCGTGGTGCTCGTGCTCTTCGGCGGACGCAAGCTGCCGGAGCTGGCCCGCTCGATGGGCAGCAGCATCACGCAGTTCAAGAAGGGCCTGAAGGAGGAGAGCGAGGACGCCTCGGGCAAGCTCGAGGACTCCAAGGCCTCCGAGGAGTGAGTCACGCCCCGGGGTTCGGGGTTGCCCGCAGGGCCCTCGCGTCCCACGAGAGGCTCATGAGCGCAGCCCCGTCGAGCCTCAGCGCCGTCCTCCTCTGCGGAGGCGCGAGTCGCAGGATGGGACAGGACAAGGGTCTCCTCCGGGAAGGTGGACAGACCCTCGTCGAGCGCGGGGTCGCGGCCCTCCGGAACCACGCGAGCGAGGTC
>WTJQ01000531.1 GCA_011524785.1 Planctomycetota bacterium
CTCCCGCCCCGCTCGACCGGAGCCGGAGGGTCCCCTCGAGATCGATCCCGACGAGGTCCCCTATTGAGCAAGCAGTCCTGGACCGAGGTCCGCGTCGAGGCCCCCGAGGGGTGGCACGAGCTGGTGGGCGCCGCCCTGAGCCTGGGGCCCTGCACCACGGTGGTGGTGGGCGCGACCAGCATCGCGACCGAGCCGCCTCGCGAGGGCTTCGAGTTCGTGCGCACCTTCTTCCCCACGCGCGAGGACACGCCGGCCCTGCGCAGTGAGCTGGAGGCTGCCTTGGCCCGGCTGGCCGAGACCACCGGCGCCGAGGAGCTGCGCGACCTGCGCGTCACGTGGCGCCCGCTGCCGGCCGAGGACTACGCCACCAGCTGGCGCCGGGTGCAGCGCCCGTTCCGGCTGGGACGCATCGCCCTCGTCCCGAGCTGGGAGAGTCCGTCCCTGCGCGAGGACGACCTGCTGCTCTCGATCGAGCCGGGCAAGTCGTTCGGCTCGGGACGCCACGCCACCACCCGGACCTGCATGCGCGTGCTGCAGGAGCGCTCGATCCAGGGGGCTCGCGTCCTGGACGCCGGGACGGGGAGCGGCATCCTCTCGGTCACGGCCGCCATGCTCGGAGCAGCCTCGACCCTGGGCTTCGACATCGACCCGGTGTCGGAGGAGGCCGGAGCGGAGCT
Source organism: Planctomycetota bacterium (assembly GCA_011524785.1). Classification (GTDB taxonomy): domain Bacteria; phylum Planctomycetota; class UBA1135; order UBA1135. The sequence goes on from WTJQ01000531.1 coordinate 678, forward strand.
GGCCGAGCGCAACGGCGTCGGGGAGCGCTGCCGCTTCCGCACCGGCGACTTCGGGGTGCTCGACCCCGAGGACGAGGGCTTCGACGTCGTCCTCGCCAACATCTACTCCGACGTGATCCAGGCCCACGCGACGGACCTGCGGGCCCGCCTGCGCCCCGGCGGCTGGTACGCCTTCTCCGGCTGCCCGGTCCACCACCGGGAGGCGACGCGGGCGGCCATCGAGGCGGCGGGGCTCGAGCTGGAGGAGGAGCGCATCCGCGGTCGCTGGAGCACCTTCGTCGGCACGCGCCCGTCCTGAGGCGCGACCCTGGAAGCGCCCTGCGCCGGACGTCACGATCGCGCTCGTGAAGGTCCTCTTCCTCTCCCAGCGGGTGCCGTTCCCGCCCAACCGCGGGGACAAGATCACGACCTGGCGCCTGCTGGAGCGGATGGCGCGGGACCACGAGGTGACGGTGGCTGCGTTCGCCCACGACCGGGCGGACGAGGAGGGCGCGCGGCTGCTGGCCGAGCGCGGGTTCGAGGTCCACACGGTCCCGCTGGACATGCGACGGGCGAAGCTGCGCGCCCTGCCCCTGCTGCTCACGAGTCGCCCGCTGACCCTCGGCGTGTTCGACGCGCCGGCGATGCGCGCCCTCGTGACCCGGCTGTCGACCCAGGTCGACGCGGCCTACGCCTACTCCTCCTCCATGGGGGCCTTCCTGGTCAGCGGCGAGCTCCCCTGGGTGATGCACTTCGCGGAGCTCGACTCGGACAAGTGGCGCCAGTACGCGGAGCGTCATCGCTGGCCCATGGCCGCGATCTACCGTCGCGAGTGGCGTCTTCTCGAGGCCTATGAGCGCCAGCTCAGCGGGCGCGCCCGCCAGAACGTGTTCTGCACGCCGCTCGAGGAGGAGATCTTCCAGCGCACCCTCCCGGGCTTCCCGTCGATGGTGCTCCGGAACGGGGTCGACCTCGAGCAGTTCGCACCGCGCCCGGCCGAGGCGGAGCCGGGCCACCTCGTCTTCACCGGCGTGATGGACTACTACCCCAACGTGGACGGCTGCGTGCACTTCGTGCGCGAGGTGCTGCCCCGCGTCCGCGCGGAGTTCCCGGAGGCACGCCTCTCGATCGTCGGCTCACGCCCGACGAAGGAGGTGCAGCGGCTCGGCGAGCACGAGGGCGTCACGGTCACCGGCTTCGTCGACTCGACGGCCGACTGGATGGCGCGCGCCGAGGTGGCCGTGGCCCCCCTGCGCGTGGCGCGCGGCATCCAGAACAAGGTCCTCGAGGCCATGGCCATGGGCCTCCCCGTGGTCGGGACGACCTCCGCGACCCAGGGCGTGGCCGCGGTGCACGGGCGGCACTACCTCGTGGCCGATCGGGTCGAGGAGCAGGCCCACGCCGTCCGCGGTCTCCTGCGGGACGCAGCGAGCCGCGAGCGCCTGGGCGCCGCGGCTCGACGGTTCGTGGAGGAGCACCACGACTGGGAGCAGGCCCTCGCGCCGCTCGACCCGCTCCTCGCGGGCCTCGCGAACTGACGCG
>WTJQ01000395.1 GCA_011524785.1 Planctomycetota bacterium
GAAGAAGGCCGCCTTCAAGCGGATGCAGCCGGTGAGTGGCTCGGGCTCGAGTGGCTGGACGGTGGGCGTGGGCGCCGACTTCACCGACATCTACGCGCCGGTCGAGCAGGTCTCGCGCACGCTCCTGCTGGCCGCCGGGGTCGGCCTCCTCTCGGCCGCGCTCCTGACGTTCTTCGTGGCGCGCCGGACGGCCCAGCCGATCCAGGAGCTCGAGGCGCACACCCGGCGCCTGGCCGCCGGCGACCTGGACGAGCGCCTCGGCTGGTCGCGCAACGACGAGCTGGGCGATCTGGCGCGTGGCTTCGACCGCATGGCGGGGGAGCTCGCGGAGGGCCGCGCCGTCGCCATGCGTGCCGAGAAGGACGCTGCCTGGCGCGAGATGGCTCGTCAGGTCGCGCACGAGATCAAGAACCCCCTGACGCCAATCTCGCTCTCGATCGGCCTGCTCCGTCGGGCGCGTGACGAGGGCAGCCCCGAGGCCGAGTCGATCCTCGCGCGGACCCTCGACATGATCGAGCGCCAGGTCGCGGCCATGCGTGAGATCGCGCGGGACTTCCACTCCTTCGCGGGCCAGCACCGGGACCCCGAGCCGGTCGACGTCGGTGCCCTGCTCGACGAGGTGCTGGAGCTCTCAGCCGCCTGGGCGCAGGACGAAGCCGTGGAGGTGGTTCGCGAGGGGAGTAGCGGCGTCGTGCTCGCGGATCCCGGCGAGCTCCGTCGGGCCCTGCTGAACCTCGTCTCCAACGCCCTCGAGGCGAGCGAGGGGGGCGGACGCCTGGTGGCGCGTTGCACCGTCGAGGGCGAGGCCTCCGGCTCCCAGGTCGTGGTCGAGCTCATCGACTCGGGCAAGGGTCTCGACCCCGAGCAGGAGGCCCACCTCTTCGAGCCCTACTTCACGACCCGCTCGAGCGGGACGGGGCTGGGCCTGGCCATCGTGCGGCGGGTGGTCGAGGATCTGGGGGGACACGTCTCGCTGCGCAACCGTGAGGACGCGCGGGGCGCGGTCGCGCGCCTGGCGCTGCCGCTCCACGCCGCCGGGGAGCACCGGTGACCGCGGCCGTCCTCGTGACGGGGGCCAACGGCTTCCTCGGGAGCGCCCTCTGCCGCGAGCTGGCGGCCGCGGGGCACAAGGTCTGGGCGTCCTGCCGCGAGGGCTGTGACGACGCCGACCTCCGGGGGCTCGACCTCGAGCGCGTGGCCTGTGACCTGACCCAGCCCGACTCGGTCGGCGCTGCCCTCTGCGCGGCCGCCGACGGGGCCGAGCGGGCCGGGCTGCCCCTCTGGATCGTGCACAACGCGGCGGTCATCAGCTACCGGACCGCGGATGCGGCGCTGCAGCGTGCCGTCAACGTGGAGGGGACCCGCGCCGTCGTGGAGGCGGCCCGAGCCGTACGACCGGAGCGCTTCCTGCAGATCAGCTCCGTGGCCGCGGTCGGGACGGCTGGGCCGGAGGGGCTCTTGGACGAGGCTGCCCCCTGGAACCTGGGAGACGCTGGCGTTCCCTACTGCGACACCAAGTACGAGGCCGAGCAGCTCGTGCTCGGCTCGGACCTTCCCGCTGTCGCGGTGAACCCCGGCTCGATCTTCGGGCCCGCTCGCCAGGGCTCGAACACCCTCCGCTTCCTGCGCAAGCTCCGCACCGGGGAGCTCGGGCGCCTGGCCCCGCCCGGGCGCCTCGGCGTGGTCGGGGTCGAGGACACGGCTCGCGGCGCGCGCCTCGCGCTCGAGCGCGGGCGCGTGGGGGAGCGCTATCTCCTCGTCGAGTCCAACTGGACGCACCAAGCCCTCTTCCGCGAGGCCGTTCGTGTCCTGACCGGAGAGGACACCCTGCGGCCCGTCCAGGTCCCTGCCGCGGCGTGGCGCGGGCTCGTCCTGCCGGCCGCGAGGCTCGTCGACGCCATGCGGCCCCTTCGGATGGCCACGCCCCAGGCCCTCACGCTGCTCGGTCGGCACTTCGCGTTCGACAGCGGCAAGGCGCGCCGCGAGCTCGGCTGGGAGCCGCGGCCCCTCGAGGAGGTCCTGCGGAGCGCCGCGCGCGAGCTCGGCCTCTGAGCGCCCGGATCGCGCGCGCGTTCCGCGGACCGGGGTCGCAGGAGCGCGCGCCGCTTGGCGTCGCTCGCCCTGGGCCTCAGCCGCCTGCTCGCTCGCGGCGCAGGTCCTCGCCGTCGTAGCCCCAGGTGCCCGTGATCACGGTCT
>WTJQ01000590.1 GCA_011524785.1 Planctomycetota bacterium
GTGTCTTAGGGTCTCGTGGGCTCGGAGGCCAGGTTGCGCGTCTCGAGCGGGTCGGCGACCAGGTCGTGCAGGAACTCGAAGGGCGGATCCTGGTCGGTGTAGCGGGCGTACTTGAAGCGCGGCGTCCGCCAGCCGACCCACCGCGGGATGGTCCCCGGCTCGAAGCCGTGCTCGCAGCGGAAGCCCTCGCGCCAGGGCGTGTCCTGGGCCGCGCCAAGCAGCGGCTGCAGGGGGCGTCCCGAGCGCACGCCGGGCTCGATCCCGCAGGCGGTGAGGACCGTGGGGGCGAGGTCCGTGTTCAGCGCCGTGCGCGCGTCCACGTGCCCGACCGCGACGCCTGGACCCCGCGCGATGAGCGGGACGCGCAGGGACTCCTCGAAGTGGGTCCACTTGCCCGCGAGCCCGCGCTCCGCCATGGCGTACCCGTTGTCGCCCATGAACAGGACGAGGGTGGTCTCGAGCTGGCCCGTCCGCTCGAGCGCCTCGAGGACGCGCCCCACGTTGCGATCCATGCCCGCGAGGAGGCGGTAGTACGCGCGCAGGTTGCGGTCGTACTTCTCCGGCGTGTCCCAGCGCCAGCCCCAGCGGATCCGCCCCATGGACTCCTGCAGGAAGGGAGGCAGGGCGCGGAACGCGTCCTCGCCCAGGACGGGCGCCGGGAGGGCCTCCTCCTCGTACAGCCCGTCCTCGGTGCTCGGCCAAGGGTAGTGGTCCTCCTTGTCGTGGTCCTCCGCGTGCCCGGCGTTGAAGCTGATCGAGAGGCACCAGGGCCGCGGATCGCTCTCCTCGACGAAGGCCACCGAGGCGTCGCCGATCAGATCGGTGACGTGTCGCCGCGAGCCGTCGGCCTGCTCCTTCCAGTAGGGCGCGCGCATCATCGGGCGCCAGGTGTCGAAGGCCCGCTCGGCGTAGCCCGCTCCGGCCTTGAGGCCGAACTTCCCCACGAAGCCGGTGCGGTAGCCAGCCTCGCGCAGCAGGACCGGGTACGTCCCGGCGACCTCCTGCTCGTCGAGGGCCGGCGTGCCGAAGGTGAAGCCGTGGGAGCGCTCGTCGAGGCCGGTCAGCGCCGTGGCGCGGCTGCTGGCGCAGATGGGCGTCGTGACGAATGCGTTCAGGAAGCGCGTCCCCTCGGCGGCCAGGCGGTCGAGGTGGGGGGTCTCGAGGACGGGGTGCCCCGCACAGGACAGGTGGTCGTTGCGGTGGTCGTCCGAGAGGATCAGCACCACGTTCGGTCGCGGGACCTCGGGGCGCACCAGCGTCGCAGGAGGGGACGCACAGGCGCCGAGCAGCAGGGCGAGGGCAGTCGTCGAGGAGCGCATGCCGCGAGCATAGGGACCCTGCACGCGTCGGGCCCTACCATGCCCCGATGGTCCATCTCCTGCTCCTCGCCGCTCTGCTGGGTCTGCTGGACTCCCCCGGTCCCCAGGACCCCGAGTCCACGCCCGAGGGCCGCACGCACTACCTCGGTCGTGAGGTCGCCCGCACCATGCACTGGCGCGGGGCGCCGTGGCTGATGCGCGAGACGCGGGAGCAGGAGGAGAACGGCGTGCGCCTGCGGGAGTGGCTCGCGGTCGAGCCGGGGCAGGCGGTCTGCGACCTCGGCTGCGGCAACGGCTACCACACGCTCCCCCTCGCGGAGGCCGTGGGGAGCGAGGGGCGCGTCTTCGCCGTCGACCTCCAGCCGCGCATGCTCGAGCTGCTCGACGAGCGCGCGCAGGAGGCCGGCGTGCAGAACCTCGTCCCGATCGAGGCGACCGTCGACGACCCCCGGCTCCCGGAGGCGTCCTGCGACCTGGTCCTGCTCGTCGACGTCTATCACGAGATCTCGCACCCCGTGAGCGTGCTCGGGCACCTGCGGCGCGCGCTCAAGCCGGGCGGCGAGGTCGTGCTGGTCGAGTTCCGCACCGAGGATCGCTACGTGCCGATCAAGCCCGAGCACAAGATGACCAAGGCCCAGGTGGTGCGCGAGATGGCCGCCAACGGCTTCGAGCTGGCGCGAGAGACCGACGCGCTGCCGTGGCAGCACGCGATGGCGTTCCGCGCCGCTGCCGAGCCTGGACCTCGATTCGAGGCCCGCCAGCTCGGCGAGGGCTTCCTCACCGCGGCCAGCGGGCTCGACCCTCGCGTGATCGCGTCGCCGACATAGAGGTGGCTGCAGAATAAAG
>WTJQ01000190.1 GCA_011524785.1 Planctomycetota bacterium
CCGCTCGAGCCCCCCGCGGGGGGGCGGCTCGATGGAGCGCTGCTGGCGCGCGCCTTCGGGAGGCGGCCGGGGGTGGTGCTGCTCGACAGTGCTGTTGGCGCGGGCGCAGATGCGCCCGACGGTGCTGTTTGCGCGGGCGCAGGTGCGCCCGACGGTGCCCCCGGCGCGGGCAGGGGCGGTCCCGGAGCCCGCTGGACCGTGATGGGGATCGAGCCCCTGCGCGGCGTCGAGCGGCCCGCGCGTCCGGAGCAGCTCGCGGACCTGCTGGCCGCCCTCGAGCCCGAGGCCGGGGATCCCGTGCCCGGCCCCTTCGCCGGGGGCTTCATGGGCTCCATCGCCTACGACTGCGGCGTGGCGGGCGAGTCCCTCGCGCTGCCGCCCGACCCCGAGCGGCTGCCGCCGATCCTCGGCGGGCTCCACACGGACTTCGTGGTGCTCGACCACGCGAACGGCCAGGCACACCTCGTCCTCGGGGACGCGCCGGGGGACGGCCGCGCGTCCGTGGAGGAGCGCCATCGGCAGGCGCTCGCCGACCTGGCGCGCGCGGGCGCGCAGCCAGAACCCCTCCATGCCGACGCCCTCGTGCGCGAGACGTCGACCGCGGAGCACGTCGCGCGGGTGCAGCACGTGCAGGCCCTGATCGCCGCGGGCGAGGTCTACCAGGTCAACCTCGCGCACCGCATCACCGCGCGCCTCGACGGCAGTGCCGCGGCCCTCTTCCTGGCCCTGCGCCGTCACAACCCCGCGCCCTACATGGGGCTCGTGCAGGCGCTGGAGGGAGCCGTGGTGAGCTCGTCCCCCGAGCTGCTCCTGGAGTGCGACGGGAGCGCCGTCCGCTCGCGACCCATCAAGGGCACCCGGCCGCGCGGGGAGAGCGCGGAGGCGGACGCCGCGCTCGCGGAGGAGCTGCTCGCCAGCATCAAGGACCAGGCCGAGCTGGCGATGATCGTCGACCTCGTCCGCAACGACTGCTCGCGCGTCTGCGTGCCGGGCACGGTCGAGGTGGGGCCCCTGCCGGACCTGGAGTCCCACGCCTCGGTGCACCACCTGGCGGCGGACGTGACCGGACGCCTGCAGCCGGGACGCACGGCCCTCGACGCGCTGCTGGCGCTGTTCCCCGGCGGCTCGATCTCCGGGGCCCCGAAGCTGCGGGCGATGGAGGCCATCGCCGATCTCGAGGGCGCCGGACGCGGCCACTTCACGGGCACCATGGGCATGCTCGACGTCCACGGCCGCGCGTGCTTCAACATCCTCATCCGCTCCGCGACCGTGCGCTGGGACGCCCCGGGGGCGTCCTCCGGAGAGGTCAGCTTCCAGGTCGGGGGCGGGATCACCGCTTCCTCGGATCCCTGGGACGAGGAGCGCGAGACGCGCGTCAAGGGCCTCCGGATGGCCCGCGCCCTGGGCTCCGACCTCTTCGAGGGGGCCAGCGGCATCTGGACCCGCCGCGCGGCACCCTCCTTGCAGAACGGGTCCTAGAGCCCGGCCGCGAGCGGACGCGGGCCGGTCCGGGACCTCGCGCGTCCCGGACCCTACGATGACCCCGAACCGGAGACCATCATGACCCTGCTCCCTGCCCTGCTGCTCCTCGCCGCTCCCGCGCCCACGCTGCCGCTCGTGCCGACGCCCGCGTTGGTCCTCACCCAGGACGACGAGAAGCCCGACAAGCGCGAGGAGGTCAAGGAGCTCCTCGACACCTTCAGCGGTCACTGCAAGAAGCGCGGTGCCGAGGACCTCGAGGCCATCGGCGTCGTCGACGCGCTCCTCAAGGAGTTCCCCGAGTCGGGCCCCAAGGACCGCAAGGCGATCGTTGCCGGGCTCGGCAAGGCCTTCAAGGAGAAGCGCCGCGAGGACGCCAACGGCGTGCGCGACAACAAGCTGTACCTGGCGGTCGGCGTGGCGCTGGGCGAGATGGGGCCCGAGAGCACGGCCGAGCTGCTCTCGTGGATCCAGCACAAGACCCACCGCAAGGACCTGGCGCTGCAGCGGGTGCTGATCCTCTCGCTGGGCAAGAACAAGGACGAGAAGAAGGGCAAGAAGGCCCTCATCGACCTGCTCGTCCACAAGGACCCTCCGGTGCAGGCCGCCACCGCCGAGGCCCTCGGGAACTACACGCACCTCGACCACAAGGGGCGCAAGGAGGTCTTCGAGGAGATCCTCAAGGTGCTGACCAGCGTGTCCAACGCCAAGGACTCGGACGTGAACAACCGCATCGCGCGCGAGCGGTACGACGTCATCGCCGCCCCGATGATCACCACGCTCCAGGACCTGTCGGGCGCGAACGTGCGGGAGCCGAGCGCGTGGCGGACCTGGTGGAACAAGAACAAGAAGCGCAACTGGGACAAGGGCTGAGCCTCCTGGGCGCGCGCCTTCGAGAGCGCGCGTGGGGGTCCTCCAGAACTCCGGCCCTTCGGCCCCGGACCGACCGATGAGCGATGCGTTCGACGAGGGCCCTGAGCCCGTCCCGCATGCGGCCCAGCGCCTGGCATGGCGGCTGATGGGGGCCGCGTTCGCAGCGCTGGCCACGGTCCTCGTGGTGCGGCTGCTGCCGGCGTCCGCGCCGGTCCGGGTCGAGCCGCCCGCTCCACCCGCTCCCACGGTCCGCGCCTGGGAGGGCGTGCTGCCCGAGGCGCTGGGGGGCGGCCTCGCGCGACTGCGCCCCCTGCACGCCGATCCCGAGCGCCAGGCCTTCGACGCCGCGGCGCTCGGCCGTGAGCTCGGGCGGGAGGGGAGTCCCTGGCGCCTCGAGCTCGAGGGAATCACCTCGGCCGAGGCTCGCGTCGAGCTGCGGGGTGGCACGCTCGTGCCGGTCGAGCCCGGTCCCGGGCCCCTGCGGCAGCTGCTGGCGCGCACGATCGAGACCGGAGCCCGCGTTCTCTTCGGGCCCGGCGAGCCGGAGACGGTGGCGCTGGTGATCGACGACCTCCGCCTGGAGCTGGAGGCGACCGAGCTGGCGGTCCCCGTCGAGGAGGAGGCGCTGCTCCGGGAGGAGCTCGAGTGAGGGGGCGTTTCGGCGTGGCCCTGCTGGCAGGGCTCGCTTCCTGCGGTCCCGGCGACGGGCCGGACCCGGTGGCCGATCGGACCGAACAGGTCGCGTCCCTCGCGCGCTCCCTGGAGGAGGCGCGCGCGGAGCAGGCGCGCCTGTCCGCGGCTCTCGAGGAGGCACTCGCGCGCGTCGCAGCGCTCGGAGAGCAGGCGAGCGGGGCCGCCGAACTCGATGCGGCGATGACGGCTCAGCGCGAGGAGATCGCCCAGCTCCGGAGCGAGCTCGCGCGGAAGGACGCGCGGCTCCTCGAGCGCGAGCAGGAGTTCATGGCGTTCGCCGAGCTCGCGGCGCTTGCCGGGACCTCGGATCCCTCCTTCGAGCTGCTGGCCCGGCTCGCTCCGGACGCGGCGGTGCGGATCGCCTCCGGGCCCGAGGTGGACCCGGACCACGCGGAGCCCGATCCCCAGCGCGAGCGCGCGGAGCGCATGGCGCCCGTCCTCCAGGGGCTGCTGCTCGCCGAGGGCGTGCGCGGCTGGCAGGTCGTCACCCTGGGGCGCCTCGCCGACGGCGCCGTGGGGCCCGTGGTGCTGCGGCTGCTGGACGAGCGCGGGCGGCCCGCGGGGCTCGTCGCCGCCGAGCGCCTCCGGCTCGAGGCCAGCCGCGCCGCGCGCACGGTCACGCTCGTGCTGGAGGAGGGCCGCGAGGAGCGCGACGGCGTGTCCCTACCGTTCGAGGGAGCGCTCTCGGTCGAGGCGTCAGGTGTCCACCTGCGCGGCGGCGTGCGGCGGGTGGAGGTCACCGGGGTCGCGGTCGAGCCCTGGCTGGAGACCCTGCCCGAGCTGTTCCGTCCCGAGGACCTGGAGCCGGCCGTGGACGACGGCGCGTGGGACCTCGTGGCCGTCCGCCAGGAGCTGAACCGCCTGCTGGCCCGCCAGGAGGGAGCCGGGAGCTGGCGCCTCGCGGGTCTCGGAGGCGTCGTCGACACGACGCTCCACGACGTGCAGGTGGTCGAGCTGGACGAGGGGGGCCGCCCGGGCCGCCGGCTCTTCGCCGACCGCCTGGTGCTCGAGACCAACCCCGCGGGCGGGCTCCGCCTGCAGCTCACGGACGGGGTCCAGCACCGAGGCGCGGAGCAGACCCCGTTCCTGGAGGGACGCTTCACCATCGTGCTGCCGCGTGCGGACGCCGATGCCTGGCGCGCGGTGGGGCTCCCGGGACTCGAGGCCTCGCGGTCCCCGCTGCGTCGCGGGGACCCACCCGCGGCGCCCGCCGAGCCGGGGATCCTCCCGGACCGAGGTTGACCCGCAGCCGAGAGGCGCGCTCACTAGGGGGGTGGACCTCTTCGAGCACGTCGAGCGCAAGGCGCCCGAGCCGACCGTCCTGTCGGTCGAGGCGCTGACCCGCGCCATCACCGGCCGGCTGACGGCCATGGGGACGGTCTCGGTCGAGGGCGAGGTCAGCCAGCCGAAGCGGGCGGCGTCCGGGCACCTGTACTTCGACCTGAAGGACTCGGGCGCGCGGATCAGCTGCATCGCGTGGCGCAGCACCGTGCAGCGGCTGCGCCTGGCCCTCGAGGGGGGCGAGCAGCTCGTGCTCCACGGACGGCTCGACGTCTACATGCCGCGCGGCAGCTACAGCCTCATCGTCGAGCGCGTCGAGCGGCGCGGCCTCGGCGAGCTGCTCGCGCGACTCGAGCGCACCAAGGCCGAGCTGCGCAGCGAGGGCTGGTTCGACCGCAAGCGCCCCCTGCCGCGCTGGCCGCGCTGCGTCGGCGTCGTGACGAGCCGCGACGGCGCGGGCTGGCAGGACTTCCTCCGGACCCTGGAGCAGCGCTGGCCCGACTACCCCGTGCGCCTGGCGCACGCGCGCGTCCAGGGGCAGGGCAGCGCGCCGGAGGTCGTCCGCGCGATCGAGGGCCTGGCGCGCAGCGGCGTGGACCTCGTGTGCGTGATCCGGGGCGGCGGCTCCATCGAGGACCTGTGGACCTTCAACGAGCGCGCGGTGGCGGAGGCCGTGTTCCACTGCCCGGTGCCGGTGGTCACCGGCGTCGGGCACCAGACGGACACGACGCTCGTCGACTTCGTCTCCGATCACCGGGCCCACACCCCGACCGATGCCGCGTCGGTGGTGATCCCGGATCGCGCGGCGCTCCTCGAGCGTCTTGGCCGCGCGGAGGAGCACCTGGACCGCGCCCTGGACGGGGCGGTGGCCCGCCGTGAGGAGGCCCTGGAGCGGCTGGCTGCCCGCCCGGTCCTGCGGGACCCGCGGCGCCTGCTCGATGCCCCTGCCCAGCGGCTCGAGGCCCTCGAGCGCGATCTGTTCCACCTGACGCGGGCGCGAGGCTCCGCGGCCCAGGAGCTGCTCACCGACCTCGCCGCGCGCCTCGAGCGGCGCGCCCCTGCGCGCGAGCTCGACCGTCGTGCGGCCGCGGTCGAGGCCCTCGGCCCGCGCCTCGCCCAGGCGGCGGCGGCGCGACTCGGGTCGGCCGAGGGGCGGGTCGCGGTCGCCGAGCGCACCCTCGAGGCCCTGTCGCCGCTGGCGGTCCTCGAGCGCGGCTACTCGATCACGCGCGATGCGAAGGGCCAGGCGGTTCGGAGCGCCGAGGACGTCGAGCCCGGCGCCGAGGTCGAGACCGTGCTCGCCGAGGGGCGTCTGCGTGCGCGCGTCCTCGAGGCCGAGGCGAAGGAGCCGGACGCATGAGCTCCGCATCCGTCCACGCGATCGTGGTCAACTGGAACGGGGGCGAGGACACCGCCCGCTGTCTCGCGCGCCTCGTCGAGCAGGGCGTGGCCCCCGCGCACCTGCACCTGATCGACAACGGCTCGACGGACGGATCGGTGGCGCAGGCGCGCCGGGCGGCTCCCGGGCTCGACCTGCTGGAGCTCGGCCGCAACACGGGCTTCGGGGCCGCGGCGAACGCCGGCGCGGCGCGGGCCCTCGAGGCGGGCGCGGACCTGCTGCTGTTCGTGAACAACGACGCGCTGCTGGAGCGCGGCTGCCTGGACGCGCTGCTGGACGAGGCCGCGCGCGCTCCGCTGGCCGGCTTCTTCGGGCCGCGGGTCGTGCTGCCGGGGTCGCCCTCGCTGCTGTGGGCCGCCGGCGGCGTGCTGGGCTTCGGTCCCAACCTCTCGCGGCTGCGAGGACAGGGGCTCCCGGACGCGCCGGGCTGGCACGGCACGATCGACGTGGACTACGTGCCGGGGTGCGTGCTCCTGGCGCGCGCCGAGGCGTGGCGCGCGACCGGGGGCTTCGACGACGCGTACTTCGCCTATACCGAGGACGTGGACCTGGGCGTGCGCGCGGGAGCGCTGGGCATCGGCAGCCGCGTGGTCGGCCGGGCGCTGGCAGTGCACGCCGCGTCGAGCGCGACCGGCGGCGGCTACAACCCGCGCCGCAAGTTCCTCATGGCGCGTGGGGCGGTGCGCTTCCTGCGCACGCACGGCGGGGCGGCGCGTTGGCTCGCCTGGCTCGTCTGCGACGTCCTGGCCCTGCCGCTCGCGCTGCTGGCGGCCTGGCCGCGTGGCGAGGCAGGGGCCGTGTTCGCGAAGGCCCTCGGCACCCTCGACGGCCTGCTCGGGCGCTCCTTCGATCCGGAGCGCCTGGAGCCCGGGCGCGGCCCTGCCTGGTAGGGGGGGCTCGCTCGCTCAGTTCGCGCGGACCGGCTGGGTCCACGCGGCCTGGACCTCGCCCGGGCTGCCCGGATCGGGGTGCGGCAGGTTGGAGAGCACGCGCGCGCGCACGAACAGGTGCCCCGGCGTCCAGGTGTAGTTGAGCTCGGGTCCAGGACCGCTGCCCAGGAGCTCCGGTTCGACCGGCCCGCCGTCCGCATTTCTGCGCGCGCCCCAGAACTCGATCGTCAGCTCCTCACCCTCGCGCGGGGCGGCGGTGATCGTGAGGGTGCCGACCCCGTCCCCGCGATCGACCGCGATGTCCTCGAGGACCACGCCCGTGGAGCCGTAGAAGTCGCCGGCGTTCATGGCCCGCAGCAGGGCCTGGGTCTCCAGGGCCTCGGCGCGGACCTGGATCCAGGCGCGCCCCGGAGCGGCCACGGGGTTGCCGCTGTAGTGGTGGGCGTCGTCCGTCGCGACTCCGTACAGCAGGGGTAGGGTCGGGTCGAGGGCCCGCCGCACGTTGGCGAGGTCCCACATGCGCTCGCACCCGGGCCGGTCCTCCGCGCCGAGGTCGTTGGTGGAGCGGTGCCCGTTGTAGACCTCGAAGAAGCGGCCGCGGCGCATGGCCGCCATGTCCTCCCAGGTGACGCCCCAGCCGAAGTTGGGGTGGTTCAGGTGGGCGACCGTGGCGAGGCCCTCCTCGTCGCCGTGCTCGGCGATGGTGGAGAGGACCTTGTTCAGGACGTCCACGACCGACTCCCCGGAAGCGGGCGGGAGCGGGCGCGTGAGCCCCAGCGCATTGACGTGGATCGGGTGCCCGCGTCCGTCCTTGCCAGGGGAGCGCCAGGAGCTCGTGACCTCCTCGCCCGGCAGCATCAGGAAGCGACCCGCCTCCCCGAAGCGCTCCTGCAGCTCGGCGAGCCGCGACAGGCGCAGGTCCCGGGTGTCCCCGGAGGTGCGCTCCTCGAACGACGCCTCGAGGTCCTCGGCCGCCGCAGTCACCTGCTCGGGGCGCAGGCGGGAGCCCGCCCGCTCACTCACGGGGAACCAGGTGTCGCCCTGCTGCAGGACGTTGTGATCCGTGAGCGAGAGGAAGTGGTACCCGCGGCGCTTGTACCAGGCCGTGACGACGTCCGGCAGCGCGTCGCCATCGCTCCAGAGCGTGTGCGTGTGCGTGTTGCCCTTCCACCAGCGCGACTCCTTGGCCTCGGGGGTGGCGGTGGCGACGGCGAGGGACGCGAGGCATCCGGCGGCGAGGGCGACGCGATGGCGGAGACGCATGGGCGTGGCGTGGCGTGGCGGGAGCGGAGAGGAGCGGTTCGAGTGTCAGCGCACGATCGGGCGCAGGGTGATGCGGCGGAACTCGATCCAGGCGCCCTCGGACTGGAAGCAGATCGGTCCGGCCAGCTGCTCGCAGCCCGTGGCGTCGTTCTGCAGCACGCCGTTGACCCACAGCTCCATGAGCGGGCCGTCCATCACGATGCGGTAGGTGTTCCAGGCGCCCAGGGCCTTCTCGGAGGACCCGTGTCGCTTGATCGTCCGCCGTCCCTTGCGGCGGGCGGGGTCGGTCTCCATCGCCATCTCGCCGATGTTCCAGATGTCGCCGGCGTTCGAGGACCACAGCTGCGCCTCGATCGAGCGGGGCCAGACCTTGTCCGGGCCGTTCTTGCGCAGGAGCACCCCGGAGTTGCCCGCGCCCCGCGCCGGGTCGAAGCGCCACTCGACGGTGAGCTCGAAGTCCTCGAAGGAGCCCTCGGTCTGGAAGTAGCCGGCGGGAGAGCCCGTGCACGTGAGGACACCGTCGGTGACGGCCCAGGTGGCATCGGGATCCTGGCCGCCGGGCAGGAAACGGGAGAGGCCCGTGAAGTCCTCGCCGTTGAACAGCTCGATCGGCGCCCCGAGCTCGCGGCCCAGGTCCGGCCCGGCCTCCAGGTAGGCGACCAGGTCGGCCAGCTGCTGGGGCTCGAGACCCAGGGCCACGCCCTCGGGCATGACCGACACGGGGGACTTGCGGGTGGCCTCGACCTCGTCGGCCGGGATCGCCCAGCGCTCCCCGGCGCTGTCCTTGAGGACGATGCCGTGCTCGTCCTGGGCGAGCAGGAAGCCGGACAGGATCTCGCCGTCGGTGGTCGCGACGATCTGGGTCTCGTACCCGAAGGCGATCGCCGCCGACGGGTTCAGGATCGCGTTCAGGAGGCCGGCCCGGTCGTACTTGGAGCCGATGGCGGCGAGGCCCGGGCCCACGTCGTTCCCGTACCCGCCGCTCTCGTGGCAGGCGCTGCACTGGGCAGCGGTCGAGCGGAACACGGCGCGTCCGGCCAGGGGATCGCCCTCGAGGGCGAGGATCTCGTCGGCACGGAAGGGCGGCGGGCTCGCACCCTCCGGCAGGAGGCCGGGGCGCGCGAGGGCGCGGACGCCCAGGTCGGGGTTGCCGTCGAGGGCGTCGAGGGCCACGGCCCGCAGCTCGGCGCCGAGGGCCTCGCCGGTCTCGGCGATCCAGAGCGCGTGGACCGGCGACTGGGTCAGCTGCCGCACCGCATCGGCCCGGTCCTCGGAGCGCGCGCTCGCGT
>WTJQ01000224.1 GCA_011524785.1 Planctomycetota bacterium
CGTCGAGAGCGGGGCCGGGTGGCACGGACTGGCGGTCGGGCTCCAGTCGGGCCTTGTCCTGTCGGGCTTCGTGCTTGTCTTCGTGGCTGCCCGGGGCCTCGCCGGCGACGCCCACAGCTGGGTCCTCCGACTCGCCCTGACGCGCTGCGCCTCACGCGGAGGCGTCGTGGCGGCGCGACTGGGAGTCGGGGCGCTCCAGCTGCTGGTCCTGAGCCTGGCCAGCCTCGGCGGAGCACTGGCGGGCGCCAACCTGTCTGGGGACTTCGGCCCCCTCGTCCTGGAGGGCTACGAGCTCTGCGACGCGGCCCTGGCGCGCGAGGGCATCCAGCGCGTCCTGCTCGCGGCGCTCCCGGCCCTGGCGGCGCTGCACGCCTTCGGACTCGCGGTCTCGGCCCTCTGCTCGGGAGCGGTCCAGGCCGTCGCGCTGGCCTTCGGGATCCTGCTCTCGTTCGACCTCTTCAAGGGGCTGCTGGGCTCCTCGTCCCTGTGGCTGTTCCCCACGCACGCGCCCACGCTCGTGGACAGCTCCGCCTTCGGGTACGCCATCGAGCTGACGGGGCTGGGCTCCAGTACGGCCATGTTCGACGAGCCCGCCTTCCGCATCGGCCTCGTGGCGTGCGCCGGCTGGTGGCTGCTCCTGGGCCTGGCCTCACGCTGGATCCTCGGGCGCCGTACCCTCTGAGGCATGCGCTCCGCCCGCCTCCTCCCGCTCGCCCCACTCCTGGCTGGGGGTCTCCTCGCCGCCTGCCAGTTCGGCCCCCAGCGCCCGGTGCCCGACCCCCTGCCGGAGGTGCTGGCCTGGACCCGCGAGGCCGCCGCTCCCGAGGTCTTCCTCGGGCTGGAGGTCCGCGAGAACGACAGCGGCTCCCTGGACGATCTGTTCTTCGCGCCGGGGGTCCGCGTCGTCGAGGTCGCCCCGGGCTCGCCCGCCGAGGCGGCCGGGATCGAGCGCGGCGACGTGGTCCTCACGGTCCAGGGGGAGGAGGTCCTCGACCCCGCCGGGCTGCGCTCGAGGCTCGACGCCCTCGGCGCCGGGGAGCTCACCCTCGAGGTGCAGCGGGGGGACAGCGTCTTCGAGGTTGCTGCCGAGGCACGCACCCTGGAGAGCGCGCGCACCGCGGCCGAACCCGTGGCGGTCCTCGACCCCACGCGAACGCTGGCGCGCTGGCGGGACGCTGGCGGCGGTGCCGGCCTCGTGGCGCTCCATCCCGAAGGGCCCGCGGCCCTCGCGGGGCTGCGCCCGGGCAGCGTCGTCACCGCCCTCGACGGCGAGCCGGTGCGCAGCGCGCGAGCCCTCGTCCGGAGGCTCGACGCGCTCCCGGAGGGCGCGACGGTCACCCTGGAGGTCACGCTCCCCGATCAGAGCCCCGCGCGGCACGAGCTCACCCTCTTCGCACCGCGGGAGGTCCTGCTCGAGGCCGGCCTCCCCTTCGTCGCCAGCTACCTCCACGACCCCAGCGCGTCGCGTACGGAGTTCACCGTGCTCGACCTCTGGCTGATCTGGCTGGTGCGCTACGAGCGCGATGGCGAGGAGCACCACTGGTCCGTCCTCCGGTTCCTGCGCTGGTCGACCGGCGTGGGCGAGCTCGGCGGCGAGGTCGCGCAGTGATCGGTCTCCTCGTGGGAGCGAGCCTCGCGGCCGCCGCTCCCGCCGACGTCACGTTCCTGGAGGCCACCCTCGAGACGGAGGGTGAGCTGCTGCTCTGGAGAGCCGTCGATCAGGACCGTGACGGCGAGCTCGAGCTGTTGATGGTCGAGGACCCGCCCGCGGGCCGGCGACGCCTCTCCCTCGTCCCGATCCGGGGAGGGCGTCTCGCCCCGGAGCCGCGCGCGACGATGGAGCTCCTCGACGACATCACGGCGATCGGCCTCGCCGAGCTCGACGCGGAGCAGCCAGGGAGCGAGGTGCTGCTGCTCACGCCGCGGGGAGCCTTCTCCTACTCGCTCGCGAAGGAGAGCTACCGGGGCAACGTGGCTCGGCTGGTGCAGGCCGACCTCCTGTACGACTTCCCGCGCCCGGACGCGCTCGGCTGGTGGCCCTACGTGCTGCCGGGGGTCGATCAGCTTGACGAGGTCCTGCTCCCCACACCCGATGCCCTGTGCGTCCTGCGCGACGGCGAGCTGCTCCCCCTCGAGGGCCCCAAGCCCCGCGGAGCGTCCCCCGATGAGCGCCGAGGCCCGCCC
>WTJQ01000560.1 GCA_011524785.1 Planctomycetota bacterium
GGTCACGGTCGGGACGGGGTGGGGGCCTGCAGGGCGCGATCCGAGGCGGCCTGCTCTTTGGACGGGAAGTATCTTGCCTCAACCGGCCATGGCGTGGCAATATATTTCTCATGCGCGGCTCGGACGCAGCTCTCCTTCACGCCCTCGGGCGGCGCCTGGCCGAACTCCGCGCCGACCGGGACCGGACGGTGGCCGAGCTGGCCTCCCTGGCAGGGGTCTCGCGCCGGCACGTGGCCGAGGCCGAGGCCGGGCGGGCCAATCTCTCCCTGTCCAAGCTGGCCGCCCTGGCGCGCGCCCTCGGGGTGCCCCTCCGGGAGCTGGTGGACCTCCCCTTGGCCCCCCTGGAGAGGATCGCCCTGCTGGGGCTCCGGGGCGCTGGCAAGTCCACGGTGGGCCCCCTGCTGGCCCAGGACCTCGATGCGCCGTTCCTCGAGCTGGACCGGCGGGTGGAGGCCCGGGCCGGGGTCGAGATGGCGGAGCTGCTGGAGCTCGAGGGCCCTCGCACCTGGGAACGGCTCGAGCGGGAGACCCTGGAGGAGGTCCTGGCCTCGGGCCAGCGCCTCGTGCTCGAGGTCCCAGGATCGATCGTGGACCGGCCCGAGGCGTTCGGGAGGGTGCTCACGGCCTGCCGGACGGTCTGGCTCCAGGCCCCTCCCGAGGCCCACTGGGAGCGCGTGGTGGCCCAGGGGGACCTGCGGCCCATGGCGGGCCGCCCCGAGGCACGGCAGGAGCTCGCCGAGCTGTGGTCCCAGCGACGCCCGGCGTACGCCCGCTCGGAGGTGGTCCTCGCCACGGCGGGACGGAGCCCCGCTGAGGTCGTCCGCGAGGCGCGCCTCGCACTCGGGGTCTGAGGCCCGAGGCCTGCCCCTGCTCCCCGACCGCGCGGGCAGGAGGTTCGATCTGTGTTGCTCCCGGGATCCCGCCGCGTGGCCCTGTGACAGGTGCGAGGCAGCCCTCTACGCTGTCTAGGGACACGAGCCCGGAACCGAGCCCTGGAGGCCTCCATGCTGCTTGCCGCCGCGATCCTGATCGCCGCCCCCAACCCAGACATCGTCCCCCTGAAGGAGAAGCCCTCGCGGGCGTTCTCCGTCGTCCTGCCGAGTGAGACCTGGCAGGCCGTGGGGAGCACCTTCGCCATCCCGCACGCTGGCGGGGAGGGCTTCGCGGTCCGCCCGGCCGGTGAGGGCCTGGAGATCGACACCGACGGCGATGGCGCGTTCGACCGCGTCGTCGAGGGCGTGCTCGACGAGGACACCGGAGTCCGCAGCGGCTACACGGTCCTCGTGGGCGAGCGCGCCTCCGGGACCCGCCTCCGCTACGGCCTGCGCCTCCGCAACGAGGGCAAGGGCTGGCAGTGGTCGGTGGGCGGCTCCGTCACCGGACGCATCGGCGACCTGAAGGTGGCCGTCATCGACATGGATGGGGACGGGGTCTACGGCGAGGTCGGCCAGGACGCCCTCGTCCTCGGCTCCTCCGAGAACGCCGCCTACCTCTCCGAGACCCTCGTGGTCGGCGAGACGGTGCACAGCCTCACCGTCGCGCGCGACGGCAGCCAGCTGACCCTGGGCGCCTACGACGGCCCCCTCGGCGTCCTCGAGGTGACGGCCGGCCTGGAGGCCGACGCGCGCCTCCTGAAGGCGATCGTGCGCAGCGTCGACGGCAAGCACAGCTTCGACCTCGCGCGGCTCGGCGAGGAGCCCCGGCTCCCGATCGGGCGCTACCGCCTGCACGGGGCCCTGCTCGGTCTCGGCGACGCACGCGTGGAGGTCCTCGAGGGCCGCATGCGCCCGATCGAGGTCACGGCGAGTGCCGACACCACCCTCGCGTGGGGAGGCCCGACCAAGGCCGAGTTCGAGTTCGAGCGCGCGGGCGGCGAGGTCGCCTTCGACCCCAACCGGGTCTGGTGGTACGGCGCGGCCGGCGAGGAGTACCGGGGCTGGGCGCCGATCGGCAAGAGCCCCGAGTTCACGATCAAGGAGCGCAAGCTCGGGACGGAGCTGAAGAAGGCTCTCTTCCCGGGCAGCTGCTGAGGACGAGGCTTCGTGCCGGTCGCCGTGAGCGTGCCGCAGAACCTCGACATCGAGATCACCATGGCCCACGACACCTGGGCCTTCGGCGTCATCCAGGGCAAGCCTCGGGCGAGCCGCTGAGATCCGTCGAGCGGGCCCCCGCCCGCAC
>WTJQ01000334.1 GCA_011524785.1 Planctomycetota bacterium
GCTGTGGTGGCACCCGGGAGGCGAGCACCACGATCTGTGGCTCGACCCCGACGGCTCCATCTGGACCCTCACGCGCGCGCCAGTCGCGGTCCCCGCACTCGGCGCGGAGCCCGTGCTCGACGACCGCCTCGCACACCTGGCGGCGGACGGGAGCCTGCTCGGGGAGTGGTCCCTGCTGCGCGCGCTGCTGGACTCGCGCCACGCCAACCTCGTCCTCCGCTCGGAGCTGGAGGCCGGGGATCCCCTGCACGCGAACAGCCTGCACCCCGTAGGCGCCGCGCTCGCCGCGCGCGTGCCCAGCGCGACTCCCGAGCAGTTCCTCGTGAGCCTGCGCAACGTCTCGGCCCTCATGACCTTCGATCCGGCGACCGGCTCGGTGGGCGCCGTGCTGCAAGGCCCATTCGTCCGGCAGCACGACGCGCGCCCCACGGCGGATGGCCACGTGCTGCTGTTCGACAACATGGGCGCCGAGGGCCGGTCGCGCGCGCTGGAGTGGGATCCTCGGGCAGAGCGCGTGGCCTGGTCGTGGGGCGGCCCGGCGGAGCAGAGTCTCCTCTCGGTGTTCTGCGGAGCGGCCCAGCGCCTGCCCGGGGGGACCACCCTCGTGACGGAGTCCACCGCCGGTCGGGCCTTCGAGGTCGATCCCTCGGGGGAGGTGCTGTGGCGCTTCGAGAGCCCCCACCGCACCGGCCCGGACGGGCGCCTGGTGGGCGTGCTCTACGAGGTCCAGCGGCTCGCTGAGGTCCCTCGGGGCCTCCAGGAGCGCCTCCAGAAGCGCTGAGGAGCCAGGAGCGGTCCCGGAACCTGCCCCGGAGCGTTCGGGGCGTCCGGGGGGCACGAGGGCTCCCGGCAGCGACGCCGCCCCCGAGGATCCAGCCCCGAGGCTCAAGCGAGCCGCCCGGGGAGGTCGAGAAGGACCCTGAAGGACCCCGGTCATGATCTACCGCCAACGGCACCACCTCCCCTACGCCAACCGCCGCAGCACCGAGCGCATCGCGCTCCCCCCCTCCGACAGCCTGGTGGTGGAGCTCGACTGGGAGGGCCGGACCGTCCCGGCCATCCTCGTCGACCTGAGCGCGCGGGGCATCGGCCTGCGGACCGCCCAGGACGCTGACGAGCAGCTCCCGGTGGGCGCGCTCGTGCGCCTCGTGATCGCCCATCCGATCGACGGGTGGCAGGTGGAGACCACCGCCGAGGTCCGCAACGTCGGCCTGACCGGCGCCGAGCACCAGCACGTGGGGCTGCAGTTCATCAACGAGGGCCAGCTCTTCCAGCAGCTCACCAGCGCCCTCGGTCGCTACTTCAACCGTCGTGGCGAGAGCCGCGCCGCGGCCGATGCGGACGAGGCGACCTTCGTCAGCGTGCGGGCCGGGGACCGGACCGTGGAGGGCTCGGTGTTCGACCTCTCCCCCAGCGGGGTCGGCGTGCACTTCCCCACCTCCCAGGAGTGGAGCCCCGCGACCGACACCACGGTCCAGCTGAGCATCGACTTCGAGGCCGCCCCTGGCTGGAGCGTGGAGGCCCGCGTGGTCCGGACGCGCGAGCACGATGGGCGCACCTTCGTGGGCTTCGCCTTCGGGGACCTGACCGCCGAGGAGTCGGCCGCCGTCCACGAGTGGATCGACGACCACTCGGACGCGCTCGCCACCTTCGAGCGCACCTTCGCCGCCTGAGCGGCGTCCGAGCCAAGGAGCTGGCGCGGCGGCAGTCCTAGGGCCCCTCCGGCCCGGCGCCGGATCTCCCTCCCCGCCCTGCGGAGCGTGGGCCCCAGGGGGCTACGATGCGCCCATGCGCTGCATCGTCCTGACCCTGGCGCTCGCCGCCTGTGCGTCCGCTCCCCAGGAGGCCCCCGTGCGCGAGGGGCTGAACGACAACTTCCTGAGCCCCGAGCTCGACGTGGAGCAGTTCACGGAGCGGTTCGAGGGCGAGTCCCGCGAGGTCTATCGGGAGCGCGAGGCGCTGATCGCCCTCCTGGGCCTGACCAAGGGGATGGAGGTCGCGGACGTCGGGGCCGGGACCGGCGCCTTCGCCTTCCCGATGAGCGGCCGCGTCGGCCCGACGGGCAAGGTCCACGCGGTCGAGATCTCGGATCGCTTCCTGGAGCACCTCGCCGGACGCACGCAGCTGCTCGGGACCCCTTGGGTCGTGCCGGTGCGCGGGACGGAGCAGGATCCGCGC
>WTJQ01000246.1 GCA_011524785.1 Planctomycetota bacterium
ACCCCGAGCTGGCGGACGAGCTCCCGGCCTTCGAGGCCTTCTTCAAGGCCTTCGGCTTCAAGCCCATCCACGGGCGGGTCTGGGGACTCCTCGTGCTGGCGGGGCAGCCCCTCTCCAGCAAGGAGATCAGCAGCGAGCTCTCCATCAGCCAGGGGGCGACGAGCACCACCCTGAACGAGCTCACGGAGTGGGGCGCGATCCAGTCCTCGTTCGAGTCCCAGCGCCGCTGCAACCTGCACGCCCCCGTGGAGAACACGCTCTCCATCGTGGCGACGGTCCTGCGCCGCCGCGAGCAGGTCGCCTTCCAGCGCTTCCGTGAGGGGGCGACCCGCGCCCTCGCCGTGATCGAGCGCCGCCACGGCAAGCGTGACGCCCGCGTGCTGACCCTGCGCTCCGTGCTCTCCACCTGCGACATCGCCGACGCGGTGATGCAGCTCGTGTTCAGCTCGGTCCACAACGCCCTGGGCGACCCGCAGAGCCTGCTCTCCAAGGCCATCGGGACCGCTCTCAAGATCGGCGGGGTCCGCATGCCCGGGGGCGGCGAGCCCGTCCTGGACCTCCCCGCCGAGGAACCCCGCGAGCAGGAGCAGAAGAAGGGTGCCTGACCTCCCCCGCATCGTGATCACCGGGGTCGGCCTGACCTCCCCGAACGGCAACTCCCTCGAGGAGTACCGCAGCAACCTGCTCGCCGGCGTGAGCGGCGTGCGTCCGTGGGAGATCCGTCACTTCGGGCCGACGGTCGCCGGGCAGGTCGACTTCCCGGCGACGCAGTACCAGAAGCGCAAGGCCCTGCGGCGCGGGACGCGCGCGGGCTCGATCGCGATCTGGTGCGCGAACGAGGCCCTGAAGAGCTCGGGGCTCGACCTCGACGCCACGGGCCGCGACCGGATCGGCGTCTACGTCGGCACGACGGAGCATGGCAACGTCGAGACCGAGAACATGATCCACGAGGTCAGCCAGTACGACTTCGACCTCAGCTTCTGGTCCCACCACCACAACCCCCAGACGGTCGCCAACAACCCCGCCGGCGAGATCACCCTCAACACGGGGATCACGGGCCCCCACTACTGCGTGGGCGGCGCCTGCGCGGGCGGCAACCTCGGGATCATCCAGGGGGCGCAGATGCTCCAGCTCGGCGAGGTCGACGTGGCGCTGGCAGGCGGCGTCTCCGAGAGCATCCACACCTTCGGGATCTTCGCCTCGTTCAAGGCGGAGGGCGCGCTGGGCGAGCACGAGGACCCGGCGCAGGTCTCGCGCCCCTTCGACCGCAATCGCAACGGAATCGTCGTCTCGGAGGGTGGCTGCCTCTACACGCTGGAGCGCCTCGAGGACGCCCAGCGCCGCGGCGCGAACATCATCGCCGAGCTGATCGGCTGGCACGTGAACTCGGACGCGGCCGACTTCGTCCTCCCGCTGCCCGAGCGCCAGACCCAGTGCATGCGCAAGGCGGTCGAGCGCGCGGGCCTCGCCCCCGAGGAGGTGCACCTGGTGAGCACCCACGCAACCAGCACGCCGCAGGGCGACATCCAGGAGACCGAGGCCCTGCGCGAGGTCTTCGGCGAGAGCCGCAGCACCTGGGTCAACAACACCAAGAGCTACATCGGCCACACGATGGGCGCCGCGGGCGCCCTCGAGCTGGCCGGCAACCTGCCGTCCCTCCAGGACGGCGTGGTCCACCCGACCATCAACGTCACCGATCTCGACCCGGAGTGTGAGCTGCCCGGGCTCGTCCTCAACCAGCCGAAGGAGGTGGGTCGTGTCGACACGATCATGAACCTCTCCTTCGGCATGCTCGGCATCAACTCCGCGCTGGTCCTCCGCAGGCCCGAGGCCTGATCCCGGTCCGCGCCCCATCCCCCTCCCCCACCATGAGCAACGAAGACATCGTCCTCGCCATCAAGGACATCATCGCCACCATCGCGCCCGACGAGGAGCTCGACGGGCTCACCCTCGAGGAGCCCCTGCGCGACCAGATCGAGCTCGACTCGATGGACTTCCTCGACATCGTGATGGAGCTGCGCAAGCGCTACGGCGTGCAGGTCCCCGAGGACGACTACCCGCACCTCAACACGCTCGGCGGCTGCGCCGAGTACCTGGGCCCGCGCATGGCCGACAAGGAGCTCAAGCTCGTCAACGCCTGAGGCGAGCGGGGCCCTCGCCCCGCCGGCCGCGTCGCC
>WTJQ01000533.1 GCA_011524785.1 Planctomycetota bacterium
CACGGTCACGGCGTCGAAGGGCCCCTGCTCGGCGAGGGCCCGGGCCACGTCCTCCGGGGCTACGCGCTGCCCCATGGGGACCTCGAGCCGCACGATGTCCTTCCCCAGGGTCTCGGCGATGGCGGCGAAGCGCTTCGAGAACGCGCCGTTCACGAGGCAGAGGACGCGCGGTCCGACGCCGGTCAGCGCGGCCTCCATCATCCCCGAGGCGCTCGTCGAGTGGACCGCCACGTGGGCGTCCGATCCGTCCTCGAGCCCGAAGGCGAGCCGCAGGTGCGGGTCGAGGCGCTCGGTCACCTCGGTCATGGCGGCGGAGCGGTGGCCGATCGCCGGGCGCGCGAGCTCGGCGAGGACCTCGGGACGGACCTGCGTGGGGCCGGGGATCCAGAGTCTCATGGGGTCGTGGAGCGGAGGGCTCGAGGGAGCGGGCTGTGGAG
Source organism: Planctomycetota bacterium (assembly GCA_011524785.1). Lineage (GTDB taxonomy): Bacteria > Planctomycetota > UBA1135 > UBA1135. The sequence goes on from WTJQ01000533.1 coordinate 438, forward strand.
GAGCGAGGGGGTCTTGGGCCGCCGAGGGCGGCGTCAGGGAGCGGCGTGGTCGTGGAGGCTCAGGCAGGCTCGAGCGTCGCGAGCTCCTCGGGCGTGAGGAGGAGGGGCAGCAGGGCGTCGAGGCCGGGGCCGGTGCAGACCGCGTCGGCGCCCGCGACCACCGCGGGGCGTGCCGCGACAGCGGTGAAGGCGATGAAGCGCGCGCAGGCCGGCGCGGCCTCGAGATCGGTGGCGCCGTCGCCCACGAGAGCGATCGAGCCGAGGTCGCCCCAGGAGCGCAGCAGGTCGAGCTTGCCGCCAGCGCGCGCGAGGGGACTCGCACGGTCGAAGTCCTGCCAGGAGCCGTCCTCGGCGGTTGCGGCGTCCACGGCGAACACGAGCTCGGGATCGATGCCGAGGCGGGCGGCGAAGGGCCGCACGCACGGCAGCAGCCCACCGCTCACCACGCGCACCTCCTTCCCCAGCTCGCGGAGCGTCGCCACGGTGTGAGCCGCCCCGGGCAGGGCCTCCTCCTCGTAGCGGTTCGCCACGCGGGCGAGGGCCGCGCGGCTGGGCCGGATCAGCTCGAGGCGGCGCCCGTAGACCTCCTCCAGAGGGACCTCGCCGAGCATTGCGCGGTCGGTCAGGGCGCGGATCTCCTCGGCCTGCTCCCGCGCGAGGTCCTCGATGCCCTCGATGCGCGAGAGGGTCGAGTCGCAGTCGAACACCACGACGTCGTAGGGCGGGGCTGCTGAGCCAGGCCGTTCGGAGCCGTTCCGTTCCATGGGAGCGGCATCCTATCGGCGGCTCTCGCAGCAGTCCCGTCCGTCCCGCTAGATCCCTCGATCCGGAACGGTTCTGAGACTACGGCCGCGCCAACGCGCCGCAGCCTGCGCCGAGCCGCCTGCCAAAGCCTCAGAGCTGGAGGTGCTGCACCTGCTCCACGACGGGCAGGCCGGCGATCGCGCGGACCGCCTCGTCGGTGGGCTCGTCGTAGAGCGAGAGGAAGGCGGCGGCCAGGTTGTCCTCCCCGTGGGGCGGCGCCAGCTCGACCCGCCGGATGTTCACCCCGTGGTCGCCGAGCAGGGAGCCGATGGAGCCGAGCACCCCAGGCCGGTCGTGGTGGCGCGTGAGGACCAGGTGCCCACGCGGGGAGAAGTCGACCCGGGCTCCGTTCACGGCGACCACCCTGGGCTCGCCGCCGAAGACCGTCCCGCAGAGCTCGACGCGCTGCCCGTCGCGGGTGGTGGCGCGCGCTCGGATCATGCTGCGGTACCCGAGCGAGTCGTCCTCGGTCCCGGCGAGGCTCTGGAGGCCTCGCTCCCGCGCGAGCAGGGGGGCGTTGACGAGGTTGACCCCGATGTCGAGCGACTGGCCGAGGACCGCGCCGAGCAGCGACAGCTCCAGGTAGCGCCCCTCGTCGAGGCCGCTGACCTCGCCCGAGGTCACGCACTCGACCTGCTCGATCGGGCCGGTCGCGGCCTGGGCGAGCAGGGCCCCGAGGCGTCCGGCGAGGACGCCGTACGGTCCGAGGACCCGCAGGCTGCGCGCGCTGAGGACGGGTGCGTTGACCGCGTTGTGGGCGACTCCCTCCAGGAAGAAGGAGGCGAGCTGCTCCGCGACCATCACGCTCACCGCACGCTGCGCCTCGTGGGACGATGCGCCCAGGTGCGGCGTCACGATCACGTCGTCGCGCTGCAGCAGGGGATGGTCCGCGGCCGGCGGCTCCTCGGCGAGGACGTCGAGGGCCGCGCCCGCGA
>WTJQ01000455.1 GCA_011524785.1 Planctomycetota bacterium
CTCCTGGAGCCCCTGCTCGAGGACCGGCTGACCCGGACGCTGCGGCTGCCTTCCGGGACCATGCTGCGCGCTCTCGAGCCAGTGGACCTCGGGGGCGTGGAGGCCTGGGTCACCGTCGATCGCGCTGGTGTCCTCCGGCGCGGCGTGCCCGGAGGGGAGGTCGCCGTCCTGGGCCCCCTCCCCGAGGCCTTCTCCTCGGACGGCAGCGTGCAACTCTGCGCGCGCGGCTCGGTCGTCCTCGTCGCGCACTCCGCTGCCGGGGTCGTGGGCGTCGACGTCGAGACCGGCCAGGTGCTGGGGGAGCCCCTGCTGGCGGGGGCTGGGCCCATCGCGCTCGCGGGCCTCGGTGCGAGCCGCTGCCTGCTCGCGGCGGCGGACGGGAGCCGTGTGGTCGTCGACATGGACTCCGGCGAGCTGGCCGAGGAGTGGCCCCGAGCGCTGCCGGGCGAGGCGCGCCTCTTGGCGCTGCCGGGCGGCGCTGCCGAGCTCGGTGAGGAGGGCCTCGTGCGGCTCGGGCCCGAGGGGCGGGCGCTGGTCGCGAGCGACGCGCGGGCGGCGGCCGCCTCTGGCGAGAGGCTCCTCTGGCTCGACGCGGACGGGCGGCTGGTGGGCGCTCCGGGCCCCGAGGCCGCGGCGGAGCTGACGGGGCTGGCCGCGGGCGATGACCTGCTCCTCGCCTGGTCGGAGACGCGTGCCTATCTCGCGACCCTGGACGCCGCGCCCTCCTCCTGGAACGAGCTCGACCTCGAGGGGCGCGCAGTGACCCGCGGCTCCGTGGCTCCCGGGGGGCGGCACGCCGCGCTGCTCCTGAGTGACGGTTCGATCCTCCTCGTCGCGGCCCGCGGGGCGACGACGGGCCGGGCCCGCGACTTCGTGCGTCCCGCGCTCCTGCGCTGGAGCCTGGACGGCACCGAGGTGATCGCGGCGTCCGGCTTCGAGCTGGCGTTCGCCTACGCGGCTCAGCGCCCCCCCGGCTGCTACGGGGTGGAGGCGGACGGACGCGCCGGCCTCCGGGACGCGGCCTTCGCCCCGAGCGGGGCCTTCGCATGGACCCTCGACGGGAACGGCAGCGTGGCGGTCATCGAGACGCCGCGGACTGCGGGGGCGAGCGCTCCCGAGGCCGGCGCTCGACGCTGGGCCCGAGCGACGTCCGGTTCCTCGCTGCGGCCGAGCGCGGACGCCGAGCGCGCGCTGGTCTGGGGGGAGGCGGAGGCGATGCTGCTCGAGGCCCGATCCGGCGCGGTGCTCGCCTCTTGGAAGGGGCCCCTTCGCTCCGCGGCGCTTGCCCCCGCTGGGGATCGGGTGGCGCTCGTCGGCCTCGACGGTCGCGTGCGACTCGCAGGGGTCGGCATGGGGAGCGCGACCACGGTGGCGCTGGAGCCGTCCGTGCAGCTGGCCGAGTTCAACGCCCGGGGCGACCTCGTGCTCGCCCGGAGCGATGCGCCGGAAGCGTGGAGCCTGGAGCGCGGCGCGGGTCCGCCTCGCGCGCTCGCGGTCCCCTCCCTCGACGCGAGCCCGGGGACGCGGCAGCTGCTGCGCAGCGGGGAGGCGGTCGTGCTGCATGGCCAGGATCACCACCTGCGGGTGCTCGCTCCTGGCACTGCCAACCTGGACTCGGATGGGCGGCGCGTGCTGCGCGCGGACTGGGTGCTCGAGCGGGGGGGCGTGCTCCTGACCGCGCGGCGAGGCCCGGCGGTCAGCCTCCGCGTGATGCGTGCGGGGCAGTCCCTCCGTGACGCCGACCAGCCCACCCTGCCCCATGCGAGTGACCTCTCCGCGGTCGACCTCGCCGGTGACGGGGAGGTGGCGGTGACCAGCGACGTGGGCGGGGGGGTCGTGCTCTGGTCGACCTCCACGGGCGAGGTCCTCCTCAGCCTCGAGGGAGGTGGCGACTGGGCGGAGGGCGCTGCTGCCCCAGCCGCGGCCAGCGCCTGGCTGGACCCCTCGCCGGGTCCGGTACGGCTGCTCCTCGCGCGGGGAGGGCGCGTGTGCGTGGTCCCTGCCGATCTGGAGGCCGTGGCGGTGCGCCGCCCTGGCCGCGCGCTGGCCAGCTGGGAGCGCCGGCAGTTCGAGCTGGAGTGAAGGCAGCCTGCCTCGGCGACGGCCGCAGGGTCGGCGCGGGTGCCCGGTTCGCGGATCCTCTGCTAGCCTCGGACGGAGCCGGAAGACCCGG
>WTJQ01000425.1 GCA_011524785.1 Planctomycetota bacterium
ACCGGCGGGGACGCGGGGCCTGGCGCCGCGGCAGGGGCAGGGAGCCCGAGCCCGACCGAGGTCATGGGAGCAGCTCCCAGCCTCCCCGCTCGCCTCCACGCCACCTTCCAGCTCTGGCTCGTCGTGACCGGCATTGGGACCCTCGTCGGCTCCCTCTGGCTGACCCGGGAGCCCGCCGGGCTGCCCCTGTGGCTCCGGATCTATACCGGGGCCTCCCTCGTCTCCAGCGTCGCGCTGCTGGCCGTCGTGCCCGGGGCCCTCCTCCTGGCCGTCGCCAAGTGGGTCCCTCGCTGGGGGCTCGCGACCCTGGTCCAGGCCCACCTCGCCGCCTGGGCCCTCGTCCTGCTCTACAGCGACACCGTGGTCTTCCGCCTCATGCGGTACCACATGAACGGCGCCTTCGTGAACCTGGTCACGACCGAGGGCTCCGGCGACGCGCTGCACCTCGGCGCCTACATCTGGCTCACTGCGGGCGCGGTCGTGGCGTCCCTGACCCTGGCCTTCTTCCTCTTCCTCCGCTGGCGTGCCCGCCGTGAGGACGAGCGGAGCCGGGCCGGCCTCCGCGGTCACCTCGTCCTCCAGCCGCGCTTCGTGCTGCTGGTCCTCCTCCTGCCGCTGGTGGTCTTCGAGAAGGGGGTCTGGGCCGCGGCCGAGTGGACCGGCGAGGCCGAGGTCCTGCATGCGACCCGCAGCGTGCCGGGCCTCAAGCTGCGCCCGAGCCAGGTGCTCGACGACGTGGGCGCGGGCATGCTCGGCACGCACCTGCGGCCCGAGGAGGCCCGGCTCGCCTGGCCCACGGAGGCCCCGGTGCTCCCCGCCGACGGGCCGCGCCCCGACCTGTTCCTGTGCGTGCTCGACTCCTGGCGCGCCGACGCCTTCCGGCCGGACGTCACGCCCAGCGTCGCGCAGTTCGCCGCGGGCGCCCGCGTCTTCCACGACCACCTCTCCAGCGGCAACGCCACGCGCTTCGGCCTGCTCGGGATGCTCTACGGGCTCCACGGGGCCTACTGGGGGCGCGTCCTGGAGGGGCGCGTGCCGCCCGTCCTCGTCACGGCCCTCCAGTCCGCTGGCTACGAGGTGCGCGTGTTCTCGGCGGCCTCCATGAGCTTCCCCGAGTTCCGACTCACGGCCTGGAGCTCGCTCGACCCGGAGGCGGTCGTCGATCGCTTCGACGGTGCGGATGGAGCTCCCGCGCCGCGCCGCTCCGACGTCAAGGACACGCGCGTCGCGGACGCGGTCGAGGCCTGGCTCGCGGCGCGCGACTCGAGCCGGCCGTACTTCTGCTTCGTGCTCCTCGACGCCCCGCACCAGCCGTACTTCAACCCCGGCGGGCCGTTCCAGCCGGCGCTGGAGAGCCTCAACTACATCGAGCTGGGGACGACCCCGGCCGGGCCGGAGCAGGACGCCCTGCGCGAGGAGGTCCACAACACCTACCTCAACGCCGTCCACCACAGCGACCGGGAGGTCGGGCGCATGCTGAGGGCCCTCGATGCCCATGGCGACCCCGACCGCGGGCGCGTGACCCTCCTCACCGGGGACCACGGCGAGGAGTTCGGTGAGCACGGCTACTGGGGCCACACCTCGAACTTCACGCCGGAGCAGGTGCGCGTGCCCTTCCTCCTGTCGGGTCCCGGCATCGAGGCAGGGTCCGAGCACCGGCCCACCAGCCACCTGGACGTCTCCAACACCCTGCTCGAGCTGCTGGGCGCCGATCCCGCCCAGCGGAGGGGCTACAGCCTCGGCCAGGACCTCCTCACGCCCTCCACGGAGCGCGACCGGGCCATGGGGTCCTGGGCCCACATGGGGCTCTGGACCGAGAGCGGGATCTTCAGCCTCCCGCTCGAGCCCGAGCGCGACTTCCTCGCGGTGATGACGCCCGACTGGCGCCTGCACCCCGACCGCGAGGCGCGCTTCGAGGCCGAGGCCGAGCCGCTGCAGGCGCTCTCGGAGGAGTGCCTGCGCTTCCTCGCCCCGGTCGCGCGCTGAGCCGCGGGGCGACGCACTCGACGATCCGCGGATTGCGAGGGCGCTCGGCAGGGGATCGGGGATACTCCCCTCCATGGCCAGGCACGAGGGCAGCACGACGAGCGAGGGGCAGCCGGGCCGGGCAGCGCTCGGCCTCGTGGCCCTGGCGGTGCTGGTCCTCGCGTTCGCGGCGCGCCTGGGGACGCG
>WTJQ01000182.1 GCA_011524785.1 Planctomycetota bacterium
CCGTGCCGCAGCCAGGACCGTGCCGTCGCCTCCGAGCACGACCACGAGGTCCGGCGCCTCGACGAGCGGCCCCTGCGCACAGCGGGTCCGCGCGTCGGTCTCGAGGGTGATCGCGACGCCCCGCTCCTTCAGGAACTCGGAGACGCGCGTCGCGGCCTCGACGGCCTCGGCTCGAGAGGCATCCGCCAGGACGAGTGCCGTGCTCACCGAGCCCTGGAAGGGGCCGGGAGCCGAGGCCTCCCCTGGCCGTTCCATCAGGAGACGCGACTCCCCGACAGTGCGCTCCTCACGAGCCGCTCGATCCCGGCACGGTCGAGCCCGCACTCAGCGAGCTGCTCGTCCGGGGAGGTCATGTGGTCCAGGTAGCGGTCGGGCACGCCGGCAACGCGCACACGCGCCAGGCCCTCCCCCTCCGGCTGCCGGGCCGCGGACTCCAGCACGGCCGAGCCGAAGCCCCCCATGCGCTGGTGCGCCTCCAGGGTGATGAGCGTGCCGTAGTGACGGAGGTGCCGACCAAGCAGCTCCTCGTCCAGGGGCTTCACGAAGCGGGCGTCCACGACCCCGACGCTGAGTCCATCCGCGGCCAGGGCGTCGGCGGCCTCGAGCGCAGGCCCCACGAGGTGACCCAGCGCCCACAGGACCACTCCTCCCTTACGGCCCTCCCGCAGGACCTCCGCCGTCCCGGGGGTCATCGGGCGACGCTCGGCCTCGGGAAGCGACTCGTGGGCCGGACAGTTGGCCCGCGGGAAGCGCAGGGCCGCCGGGCCATCGTGGGCCACCATCGCATCGAGCATGCGCCGCACGTCCGTGGCGTCGCGTGGGGACGCGAGCACCATGTTGGGCAGGGTGCGCATGTATGCGAGATCGAATACGCCGTTGTGAGTCGCTCCGTCCTGTCCGACCGGGCCCGCGCGATCCAGGGCGAAGGTCACGGGCAGGTTCTGGAGCGCGACCTCCTGGAAGACCTGGTCGTAGCCGCGCTGCAGGAACGTGGAGTAGATCGCCACGACGGGACGGAGTCCGGCCTTCGCGAGGCCTGCACTGAAGGCCACCGCGTGCTGCTCGGTGATCCCCGTGTCGTGGAAGCGGGACGGGAAGCGCTCCGAGAACTCGACGAGCCCCGTGCCACTCGGCATGGCGGCCGTGATCGCGTGCACTCGGACGTCGCGCTGGGCGAGGTCCTCCAGGGAGGTGGCGAAGGCCTTGGTGAAGGCCACTCCCTGCGGCTTGGCGGGGGCGTCCCCCGCCTCGGTCTTGTCCGGCGGCGCGACCTTGCGCGGCTTGACCGCGTGGACGCGCTCGGGGTGGTTGGGGCCGTCCGGGTGGCCCTTGCCCTTCTCGGTGAGCACGTGCAGGACGACGACGCCCTCCAGTTCCTTCACGCGAGCGAGGGTGTCCACGAGTCCTTGCACGTCGTGGCCGTCGACGGGGCCGACGTAGCGAACGCCGAGCTCCTCGAAGATGTGTCCGGGCACGACCATGTGCCGCATGACCTCACCGAGGTCGTCGAGGGTCTTGTCGACCTTGGGCCCGATGAGCGGGATCGCCTGGATCAGGGACTTGGTCTCCTGCCCAGCCCGCTGCACGAACCGCATCGAGCGGATGCGGGACAGGTAGCGCGAGAGCGCCCCAACCGATTGACTGATGGACCACTCGTTGTCGTTCAGGACCACGAGCATCTTGGCACCGGCCGCGCCGGCGTGGTTGAGCGCCTCGAAGGCAACCCCCGCCCCAAGGCTCGCGTCCCCCACGACGCTGACGACCGAGCGCGGGTCGGCCTCGCGGCCAGCGGCCACGGCCATGCCCATGCCCAGGCTGATCGAGGTGCCGGCGTGCCCCGTGTGGAACATGTCGTACCGCGACTCCTCCGGGTTCGTGAACCCGCACATACCCCCCGTCCGCCGCAGCTGCTCGAAGCCCTCCATGCGGCCCGTGAGGAGCTTGTGGGGGTAGCACTGGTGCGACACGTCGAAGATGACGCGGTCGCGCTCGAAGTCGTAGACGCGGTGCAGGGCCGTGGTCAGCTCCACGATCCCGAGGTTGGAGCCCAGGTGGCCGCCGGTCCGCTGCACGCTCTCCAGCAGGAAGGCGCGCATCTCGTCGCACAGGGCGGGCAGCTGCTCGCGCGAGAGGGCATGCACGTCGGCGGGCCCCCGGATCCCCT
>WTJQ01000431.1 GCA_011524785.1 Planctomycetota bacterium
GACCCCCCAGGCAGCGCGGCCTCAAGCCTCGGCGAGCGCGCGCCGAGTCCGCTTCGCGACCTCGGCCGTGAACGCGCTGCAGCTGAGGTCGCCCCCGACGTCGCGCGTCGAGGCCCCCGCGGCGATCGCGCCGAGGATGCTGGCACGCAGCGCGCGCGAGGCGTCGACCTCACCCAGGTGACGCAGCATGTTGGCCATGGCCAGGAGCGCGGCCGAGGGGTTGGCGAGGTCCTGGCCCGCGATGTCCGGGGCCGTACCGCCGGCCGGGTCGAACATGGCGCACGAGACCTGGTTCAGGTCGTCGAAGGCGTAGGACGCGCTGTCGCCGAGGCCGACGGAGCCGATCAGGCCGCAGGCCGCGTCGCTCAGGAAGTCGCCGTACTCGTTGGGGCACACGATGACCCCGTAGGCCTCGGGTCGCATGATGATCCCGGCCAGCAGTGCGTCGAAGAGCTCGCGGCGGTAGGGGATCCCGGGGTAGTCCTTCGAGACGAGGTCGACCGTCTCCTCGAACAGCCCGTCGGTGGCCTTCTGGATCGTGTACTTGCTCGTGCTGACGACGCCCGTGCCGCGGAGCTGGGCCAGGCGGAAGGCGAACCGGCCGGCCTGCTTGGCGGGGCCTCGCTCGATCACCCGTAGGGAGACCGCCGTGTCCCGTCCGATGCGGCGGCCGGGGTCCTCGTAGGTGCCGCCGGTCGCGATCCGCACCACGTCGATGTCGATGGTGCGGGAGAAGTTGGTGTCGATCCCGGGGATCGTGCAGACCGGGCGGTGGATGACCGAGAACTGGAGGCGGCTGCGCAGGACGCGGTTGGGGGACTCGTCCGTCGTCGCGGTCGGGTACTTGAGGCTGGTCCCGACCTCGCGCATGGCCGACTCGGCCTCGTCGAAGACCGCGTCGCCGCCGCGGCGCTTACGGGCCTCGTCGGAGAGGTCGACGGCGCGGAACTCGAGGGTGCAGGGGAGGGCGTCCGCGATGGCGTGGACGCTGGCCGAGAGCTCGGCGCTGATGCCGTCGCCCAGGAGCTCGACGATGGAGTGGGTGGTCATGGAGGGGGCGAGGGGCCTCGCGAGGAGTTCGCACCGGCCGCTCGAGCCCATCAGTCTACGCGCCTCGCCCCTGCCCCCAGGGAGGTCGGGAGTCCCGTCGTCCCGAAGTGGACACGGCGGTCCGCGAGGGCGAGGATCGAGCCATGCTCTGCGCCACGCTGCTGCTCCTGGGACCCGCGTTGAACGGGTCCGTGCGAGAGCTGGCGCCCGTGTCCGCGTGGGTCGGGTCCCCGAGCATCCCGGAGCCGGACGCCGGGTCACAGACCGCCGTCGGGCTGCCCGTCCGCCCGTTCCAGCTGCTCGACAACCCGGGGTTCGACCTGCCCGCGAGTCACGACAGGGTCCCGTACTGGAGCGGGACCGGCGGATCCCTCCAGGCGGGAGGCGGACTCCGTCTGGGGGCCGGGGCGCGCTATCGGCAGCCGATCGCCGCATGGGCGCCCGGGATCGACGGCCTGCGGCTCGAGGGAGCGGTCGACGGATCCGTCCTCCTTGCGGTCGTGGATGGGGACGAGCCGCGCGTCGAGCCGGCCGTCAGCGGTGCGTTCACCTGGGAGGTGGGCCGCGAGGCGCGCGAGGCCGGAGCCTCCTTCGTCCCGCGCCTCGAGCTCCTGGTCGAGGCCCAGGAACCGTGCCTCCTCGAGGGGCTGCGTGCTCAGGTCCCGCTCCCCGCGCCGAGCGAGGAGCAGCTCCGTGACCTCGTGAGCGAGGAGCTCGCGGTGATCCTCTCCTGGTGGCGGGAGCTCGGTGCCGATGGCAGCGGTCCGCGGCGCACGCGCTTCGCCGCCGGACTCTGGGACGTGCTCACCGGGGAGCCCGTGCTCCCGCTGCCCGGCTGGTACTCGGCCTACACGGACCTGCTGCTGCGGGCCGCCGTCCACGATCCGGCTCAGCGTGACCAGGCGGAGGGCCTCCTGGACGACGTGCTCGAGCTCGCCACGCACCCCGAGACCGGGCTGCCGCGCAAGGTCTCGTGCGTGACCGACGAGCCGCTGGACAGCGTCGCCGTGGAGGTCTGGCTGCAGCTGCAGTTCCTCGTCGAGCTGTGCGAGGGGCGCTATCACGCGCGACCCGACCAGCGGGCCCGGGCCCGCTGGTCGGGTCGCGCGTGAT
>WTJQ01000487.1 GCA_011524785.1 Planctomycetota bacterium
CCCCTGAGGAGCGTGGTGTGGAGGGGGTTCTTCATCGAAGAGTCAGGTCACGGAGGACCACCAAGTGTCGCCCATGGAGCGCGATTCGGCCACCCAGGATCCCCCCGGAGACGGGCGGAGGGGGCCGTGGACCGCTCCAGGACACGGACCGGCCCCACGGGGCCCAGGGGATCCCCTCAGCCCCGAGGGCCGCGCCGTCGCCGCGGCCGCCACTACGCCCTCGCGGGCCTGCGCATCACCACTGGGCCGTGACCCCGTTGGTGAAGTTCGAGACCCCGCCCACGTCCCGGTACCAGAGCTGGAAGTGCCACGCCTGGCCAGGCTGGATGGAGCCGTTGATCGGGCCGGGCAGGCTGGCCGGGACGTCGAACCCGTAGCCGAAGGTCGCGGTGCCCGAGAGGTTCACGAAGGTGCCCTGCTGGAACTGGCCCAGGGAGTTGCGGGCGGCGCCGGCACCTGCGTTGTACCGACCGATCGGTGAGCCGAGACACAGCAGGCCGTCGCTGATCGAGACCCCTGCCGTCGTGCTCCCGGAGACCACGAAGTAGCCGAACTGGTTGTCGGGACCGCTGCTGGCCTGGAGGCTCAGGAGCTGCCCGCCCACCCAGGCGCCGGCCAGGGAGGCAGAGTTCCCCGTCGAGTTCACCTGGCCGGGTGCGCAGAAGGCCGTCGTGGCGCTGCCCCCCGGGAAGCCCGGGCCTCCGGCCCCATTGGCTCCGGAGAGCTGGAGCTCGTAGGGCGCACACGTCCCGACGGAGTCCGGCCAGACGGTGACCCGCAGCGTGCAGTTGAGCTGGCTTCCTGTCGTGTTGGTCCACGTCAGGACCTCGTCGTCGCTGCCCGTGTAGCCGCAGGCCAGCGTGAAGTCGCACTCGGGGTCCCCGGGCCAGCCGTTGCAGCCATTCGCCTGGTAGAGGAAGGCGTCCACGTCGGCGTCCGCCACCGAGTGCAGCACCGCGATCGACAGGGTCGCTCCGGCGTCGACGCCGAAGGTGTAGTAGTCGGGGTCCTGGAGCGAGACGTTCAGACCCGGGTGCTGCCCGTTCGGGAGGCTGACCGGCGACCCGCAGGACTGGTTCGGCTCGAAGGCGTCCGGATTGCTGCAGGCACCCTGGCCCGAGGCCAGCGGAGCGGCGCCGAGGAGGGCGACGAGGAGGGCGACTGTGCGAGTGGATGTGAGCATGGAATCAGGGAGGACGGCGTCGGCATCCAACCTAGTGGCCAGCGCCAGGGATCGCCGGAGAATCGGTCGCCAACGCCAGGGGCGGCACCCCTGAAGCCTGCCCCATGCGCGTCGAGGCGGTCGTGAGCCTCCTCAGCCAGCCGGTTCCCCCTCCCCAGGCGCCCACAGGACCCGGCGCTCGTCTCGGATCGAGACACGCGAGGGTCCTCCAGCGACCCCGCCGTCGCTGGAGGACCCTCGCGCCGCGGAGCTGGGCCGCTGCGAATGCGGGCCCCTGGGGAGCCGAGTCAGCTCAGAACTGGGCCGCGAGCCCGTTCGTGAAGTTCGAGGTGTTGCCGAGGTCGCGGTACCAGAGCTGGAAGTTCCAGGTCTGGCCGCTGCCGATGGTCCCGTTGATCGGTCCCGGCAGGTTGAAGGGCACGTCGAAACCCGTCCCGGTCGCGCTGGTGCCCGAGAGGTTCACGAACACCCCGGCCTGGAACTGGCCGAGCGAGTTGAGCGCGGGTCCGGCGGCCGCGTTGTAGCGACCGATCGGACTCCCCAGGCAGAGCAGGCCACTGCTGATCGGCACGCCGGCGTTCGTCGAGCCCGACACGACGACGTAGCCGAACTGGTTGTCGGGGCCGAGCAGGGCCTCGAGGTGCAGTGCGGGTCCGGTGAAGGAGCCCGCCAGGGTCGCGGGGAAGCCGGTGGAGTTGACCTGGCCCGGATCGCAGAAGCCCGAGACGCTGCCGCCGCCCCCGCCACCCGGGGCGCTCGTGCCGAAGAGGACGAGGTCGTACGAGCCGCACGTGCCACTCGAGTTGGGCCACACGCTCACGCGCAGGGTGCAGTCGACCGCGAAGCCCGTCGTGTTGGTCCACGTGAGGACCTCGTCGTCGGACGAGGTGTAGCCACACGCGAGGGTCCCCGCGCAGCCGGGGTCGCCGGCCGTGTCGTTGCACGAGTTCGAGGCATAGAGGAACGCGTCGATGTCGGCA
>WTJQ01000474.1 GCA_011524785.1 Planctomycetota bacterium
GACCTGGGACTGCTCGCAGGGCTCGGGACCGCCCTCGCGGGCGGGGGCGATCTGCTCCTGGCGGGGGCTCCGCGTGCGGGGGGCGTGAACGCGCCGCTGGCTGGCGCCGTGCTGGGCTTCCGCCGTGGTGCGAGCGGGACCTGGGGACCGATCTCCGTCGAGGCTCCTCGAGCTCACCCGGGCGACGAGCGTGGCGCCTCCGTGGCCGTGGGAACGCACCATGCGGCGGTTGGCGCGCCGGGTGCTGGGCCCTCGGGAGAGGTCTTTCTCTGGGATCGCATGGGAGGAGCGCTCGTCGGCTGCCGCCGCGTGCTCCCCCCGTCATCGGGCGCGCTCGGCCGCTTCGGCGAGGCCGTTGCGCTCTCCGGGGAGTGGCTCGCTGTCGGAGCGCCGGGTGTCCCGGGGAGCGGGACGATCGGCGCGGTCCACACGTTCCACATCGACCCGTGGGGGCTGACCCCCGGGCCCGTGTTCCAGCTCCCGGGAACCGGCGCGTTGGGGCTGGGCACGTCCATCACGACCTGTGCCGGGGGATTCCTCGCGGCGGCCCCCGCTGGGCCCCTCCCGCGCGTCGTACGCATCCGACTGCACGGGGCAGGTGGGGGACCGATGCTGGCGGAGGCGTGGGGCGGAGAGCCCGGGACCGGGTTCGGGCTCGGCCTCGCCGAGGGACCGGGCGACGCCGTTCACATCGGGGTGCCCGGAGCCTCGAACGCTCCGGCCTGGCTGCTCCGCCGCGGAGGAGGCGTCCTCGTCAGGCGCACAGCACGCCAGCCCAGCATCCAGCTCGCCGGCACCTTCCCCGTCCTGGTGCGTGCCTGGACCGACGGTGCCATCGAGGCGTTCCCGGATCCGGACGCCATCCCAGGGCCCTTCGGCTCGACACGACGACTGCTGTGGGAGGGCGTGCCCCCGTCTGCTCGGAGCGGACGGAGCCGCGGAGACGCGATCCTCTCCAGCTGGATCCCCGCGTGGGCCCGCTCCCCCTGGCGTCTACGTGCCTGTCTGGTGCCCAGCGGCCCCGGCAGCCCGACCGCCTGCAGCGACGTGGTGGGGCTGCCGTGAGGTGGACTGCCGGCGCCGAGGCCTCACTCGCTGTCGGGTCGACGGGCGATGGCCACCGGGAGCGTGAGCTCGCGGCCAGACCTCCAGAGGCGCACGTCGACCGTGGCTCCCGGATCGAGGACCGCCACCGAGGTCATGAGGTCCTTCCGTGTGACCAGTCGGCGACCGCCGACCGCGAGGAGGATGTCGCCGGGGAGGATCCCTGCCTCCCGGGCCGGGCTGACGCTCTCGAAGGAGCGCACGCGGACTCGGCTGACACCGTCGTATCCCTCGACCCGCCGCGGGGAGAACCAGCGATCGACCGAGACTCCGAGCCAGCCGCGGATGACCTCGCCGTTCGCGAGGACCTCCTCCAGCACGTGGCTCGCGAGGCTCGCAGGGATCGCGAAGCCGATCCCCAGGTCTCCCTCCTTCTCCAGTCCCTGGGCCGTGGCGATGCCGACGATCTCGCCCTCGAGGTTGATCATCGGCCCCCCCGAGTTGCCGGGGTTGATGACGGCGTCGGTCTGGATGAAGTCCTCGTAGGTCGCGAGGTTCAGGTCGCTGCGTCCGAGGCCGCTCACGATCCCCTGGCTCACGCTGCTGCCGATCCCGAACGGGTTGCCCAGCACGAGCACGCTCTCGCCCACCTGGGCAGGACGTGCCGCGATCGGCAGGGTGGGGAACGGGCCGCCCTGCTCGCCCTCGCTGATCCGCAGGACGGCAAGGTCGGTCGCCGGGTCCAGGGCGAGCACCTCAGCGGCGACGCGTCGCCCCTCGCTGAGGACGACCTGGAACCGCGAGCCCTCCTTCACCACGTGGTTGTTGGTGAGGAGCGTGCCGTCCGGGCGCACGATGACTCCGGAGCCCTCGGTGGCTCCTCCGTAGCGGCGGCCGCTCGACCCGTAGGCCAGGACCTGGACCACGGCGGGCTCGGCGACCGCGCACAGCTCGGCCACCCCGCGGGAGACCCGACGCGCCACCTCGACGTCCGTCATCGGCACTGCAGGTTCCGGCGCCGCGGCGGCTCGCCACAGGCCCACGGTGGAGGCGGCGGCGAGGAGGACGGCTGTGGTGGCGGAGGGGCGGTTCATGATCAGCGTCGGAGGCGGCCACTT
>WTJQ01000259.1 GCA_011524785.1 Planctomycetota bacterium
CGAAGTGGGGCCGGCCCGCTTCGCCCCTCCACACCTGGAGCACCTCACGGCTGGCCCCCGAGAGCACGAGGACATGACCTCCGTAACGCTCGGACCGACTCGCGGTCGGCGCCCCCACGGCCAGGTCACGGACCCCGTCCCCGTCCAGGTCATGCAGCGTGAGGAGTGCTCGGCCGAAGCGATCCCCCTCGGGGCCGCCGGGCAGAGGGGAAGCGGAGAGGGCGAGGAAGAGGACCGGGGCGAAGGGAAGCATGTGCGGGTGCATCAGGGACGCGGAGGCGCCGCCACAACCCCAGGATCGGCTGGAGGTTCCGTGGGCAGGCCTAGAACTTGCCCCCGCTCGCCAGCAGCGAGCCCTCGTGGTGCCAGCTCCCCCTCGGCCTAGCCCAGCAGCTCGTCGAGCGGCCCGCGCTGGAGAGCCGCATCCCCCAGCGCCAGGTCGGCCTGGCCGAAGTGCTCCACGGGCTCGCCGGTCAGGTGGCACACGGTGGTCCAGAGGTTCCCGATGGTGTGCCGGTGGCTCGCGCGGCCATAGCGGGGATAGGCGAGGTAGCGCCCGCCGGAAGCGGCTCGCCCGCGCAGGCCCCCCAGCATCAGCAGCGGCCACTCGGTGCCGCTCGAGTGGTGCTTGTCGGAGTTGTCGCTGAGGTAGACGATGAGCGTGTTGTCGAGCATGCTCCCGTCGCCCTCCGGAGTGGCGGCCAGGCGGCTCGCCAGGGCGGCCGTCAGCTCCAGGTGGAACGCGCGGATGCGGTTCCGGCACTCCTGGGCCGAGAGCGCCCCGCTGCTCGAGCCGTGCCCGATCGAGTGGACGCTCGGCGTGATCCCGAGGCCGCTGTACGACGAGTCGAGCTCGTCGCAGTGGATCGTGACCACGTTCGTGATGCCCGTGATCAGGGCGGCCGCGGCCATGTCGAAGTGGGCGCCCAGGTGCTGCGTCGTGGCCTTGGAGGTGTAGGCCTCGGTCACCTCCGGGGCGTGCTCCTTCAGGGTCCGCTGCATCGCGATCAGCTCGATGCGCCGATCACGCAGGGACTCGAATCCCTCGAGGTAGGCGTCGAGCTTCTCCTGCTCGCTACCGGGGAGCTGCCGACGCAGGCGCTGGATGTCCTCGACCATGGCGTCGAGGACATTGCCCGTGCGACGGTACATGCGCTGGATGTCCCCACCCGCGGCGATGCTCCCGAAGAGGTTGCGGTAGGCGAGCTCGGGGTTGCACTGGAACGGCAGCTGCTTGCCCCGGCCGGCGGCGCTGATCGAGGGGTAGCTCGTCCCCTGGCTGCCGTTGCCCATCTTCAGCCCGACATGGTCGAACACCGAGGGGAACCGGCGGGAGAGGTGGCCGTCGATCGTTGCGGCAATGGGCGGCGCCTCGGCCGTGGCCTTGTAGGCGCCCATGGCCCCGTAGAACGAGCTGTGCCCGATGGTGCACATGCGCCCGCTCAGCCCCTGGACGATCGTCAGCTGGTCGCGCAGCGGCTCGAGGGCCCTGAGGCTCTCGTGCAGGGGACGCTGAGCAAGGGGGGCATCCACCAGCCGGTCGCCGCCGTGCTGCAGGCCCTCGGGATTCAGGTACTCCGCCTGGAGGCCGCTCGACTTGACCACGAAGACGAAGCGGCGCGGCAGCTGCCCGGTCGCGTCCTCGCGCTGGAGGTTGCGCAGGAACGGGCTCAGGGCCAGCGTGCTGGCTCCGAGGGAGAGGCGCCCGAGGGCCTTGCGTCGGGTGATCATCGGGCGATGCGGCAGTCGGGCAGGGCGTCTTGGAGGGCGGCCACGGCGGCGTCCGTGAGCGCGGGGCACTCGAGCAGGCTCAGGTAGCGCAGGGACGAGAGCGATGCCAGCGCGGCGAGATCATCGTCGGTCACGGCCCCGCAGCCCGTCAAGGTGAGCTCTCGAAGCGGGAGGCCGGCGAGGGCCGCCAGCCCGGCATCCGTCACGCCGGTGTGGTCGAGGTAGAGCTCGGTCAGCTGCCCGAGCCCCTCGAGGTGCGCCAGCCCCGCGTCGTCGAACCCCGCGCAGTCCGCGAGGTTCAGGGTCCGGAGCCGCGTCAGGGAGGCGAGCCAGCCGGCCCTCTCACCCGTGAGGCCCTCGGTGTGCCAGAGACTGAGGGACTCGAGGCCCTCCAGGGCCCCGAGCTGTGCGAGCCCCGCGTCCGTGAAG
>WTJQ01000241.1:0-6113 GCA_011524785.1 Planctomycetota bacterium
CTCGACGAGGAGGGTGATCGCGCCGTCGTAGCCTGCCGTCGCGGCCTCGAGGCCGGCGTTGTCCGGGTCCAGGTCGGCCAGCACCGCGCCACGGAGGCGATCGGCACTGGAGTGCAGGAGGGTCGTCGCTCCTGCGCGCCAGAGGCGCAGCCGCCCGTCGTTGCCGCAGAAGAGCGCCTCGCGCTCGGAGGCCGCCACGCGGGCGAGGGGCTCGCCCGCCCGGTGCAGGACGTCGGTCTCGATGCCGTCCGAGCGGCGCAGGAGCCGCACGAGGCTGCCGTCCTCCAGGGCGAGGACCGCACCGCCCAGCCCCACGGCCGCGCCCTTGGCCGCTGCCGGGAGCGGGCAGGTCGCATGCACCTCGGGCTTCCCGTCGTCACTCCACGCAAGCAGCGTGACCTGCTCCGCGAAGCCGGCCACGAGCAGCTCGGGCCCGTCGTGGAGGGGGCACACGTCGCCGATCGCGACCGCGTGGACCAGCGCCCGCTCCCGCAGGAGCTCCTGGGTCTCCCAGGCGCCGCCGCCCGGGGACTGGCGCCAGCGGTGCAGGTGAACGACGCCCTCGCCGGGATCGTCCTCGCTCCCGCGGGCGGCCCCGACGGTGATGAGCTCGGCTCCCGGGCTGGTCGGGTCGAGGTCCCCGATCGCGCACTGGATGGCCTCCCCCGGCAGGCTCGCCACGAGCTCCGCGACGAAGCGACCGTCCGCGTCGACCCGCACCACGTGGACCTGGCCATCCCCCGAGGTCACGGCCAGCTCATCGCCGGGGCTCCCGGGCAGCAGGTCGCCGGCGGCGCACCCCCCCATCTTGACGCCGCGCTCCAGCGCGACCTCGGTCCGCCACGCGCGCGGGGCCTCGGGGAGCCCGATGCAGGCGCCGAGCAGGAGCGGCGCGAGGAGCGCCCCAGCGACCGATGCGAGGGACCTCACGCCGGGGTCCCCCCCACGAGCTCGATGGCGTGGGCGGTCCGCTCGACCACGTGACCGACCCGGCAGGCGGGGACGTCACGCGCCGCGAGGGCCTCCCGCAGTCGCGGAGCGTCGTCCGGAGCGACCGCGATGAGCAGCCCGCCAGAGGTCTCCGCGTCGAAGGCGATCGCCACGCGCGCCGCGTCGGCCCCATCCTCGACGAGCACCTCTGCACCGATCGCAGCGCGGCTTCGGTTCGATCCTCCCGAGACCACGCCGTCCCGCGCGAGGTCGAGCGCGCCGTCCACGAGCGGCAGGTCCTGGAGCTCGAACCGGAGGGTCACCTCGCTGGCCAGGGCGATGTTGCGAGCGTGCCCGACCAGCCCGAACCCGGTCACGTCGGTGCAGGCGTGAGCGTCGACGGTCCCCATGGCCTCGGCGGCCCGCCCGTTGAGCGTGGCCATGACCTCGGCCGCCTGCCGCACGAGCTCGGGAGCGGCGACCCCGCGCTTGCCCCCGGTGGTCAGTGACCCCATGCCGAGGGGCTTGGTCAGGAACAGGACGTCCCCGGGACGCGCTCCCGCGTTGCCCACGACGCGCTCGGGATCGACGACCCCGGTGACGGCGAACCCGAAGAGCGGCTCCGGGCCCTGGACGGTGTGGCCGCCCGCGAGGACGGCTCCGGCCTCGCGCACCTTGTCGAAGCCCCCCCGGAAGATCTCGCGGATCCAGTCCGGGGCGAAGTCCTTGGGGAAGCCCGCGAGGTTCAGCGCCGAGACCGGGCGCCCTCCCATGGCGTACACGTCGGAGAGCGCGTTCGCGGCGGCGACCGCGCCGTAGAGGTAGGGATCGTCCAGCACCGGGGGGAAGTAGTCCACCGTCTGGACCAGGGCCACGCGCGCGCCCGCGCCCACACCCTCGGCCTCGCCCAGCAGGACGACGCCGGCGTCGTCCACGGTCTGGGGTCCGATCAGCAGGCGGGGGTCCGCCGCGGGGTTGGCCTCACGCAGGACCTGCGCGAGCTGCCCGATGGGCATCTTGGCCGCTCACCCTGCGCAGGCGGCGTAGTCGGTGAGGCGCTTGTCGGGGGTCTGCATGGGGATCTGGAGTGGGCCGCTGCAGCGCAGCGTCGTGGGGCGCTGGCGCGGCTCGCGGGCGGAAGTCTAGCGCATGCGAGGCACGGATCCGCCCCCCCGGAGCGGTCCGGAGCGGCCTCGCCATGCCGCTCGTGACGCTGCGAGGCGCACCGCTCGCGGAAATCGGCAGAACCGTGGGGATCGGCCCGGGTTCAGGGCAACCGCGCTCGAGCGAGCGCCCTCCCCATGCGCAGATTGCTCACTCCTCGCCGCATCGCGGCCACGCTCCTCCTGACGAGCGGACTCCTCTACGGAGGCGTCCGCCAGCTCGTCGGGGACGGCGGCGTGGCCCTCGTGGCCGATCATCAGGTCCTCGTCCGGCACGACCTCGCCACGGGCACCCTCACGGCGGACGATCACCCGGGCGCCCACACGTTCGTCCCGTGGCTCGAGGAGGTGCACGTCCTGGACCGTCGCACCCTCCGCTACGTGATGGGTGGAGAGGGCTCTGAGCCGGATCAGCGCGTCCCGGCCCTCGTGGTGCGCGGTCGCGATGGAGCCAACTACGCCTTCCTGGAGGTCGAGCTCCAGGTCGCCCTCGACGGCACACGAGCCGCCGTCGCGCTCGTGGACCACGGCGGGACGCGAGACACGGTCCTGAGGCTGGTGGACGCCTACGCCCGGCCGGTGCTGCGGGCCGCGTTCGGGGTCTACGAGCCGCGCGAGATCGTGCTCCCCGCCAACAAGCAGGAGGGAACCGCGATCGCGACGGCCGAGCTCGGACGCCTGCTCGAGCGACACGGGATCCAGCTCCTCGAGCTCTCCGTCTCCAAGCCCCAGTTCGCACCGAAGTACCAGGAGACGATCCAGCGGCGCAAGATCGCCGAGCAGGACGTGGTGCGGCTCGAGAGCGAGCGCCAGGCCCTCATCGCCGGCCAGGACGATCGGCTCGAGGAGCTGCGCGCCTCCGAGGAGCGGCGCCTCGAGGCCCTCGAGCGCGAGTTGGCCGAGGCCGAGCGCCTCGCGGAGCGCGCCTCTGCCGAGCTCGTTGCTCGCACCGAGCGCGAGACCGCGGACCAGATCGCGGCCGCGACGCTCGAGCGCGACACGCGCGTCGCCCGCGCGCAGGTGCTGGAGGCGCGGCACCGCGCGGATGCGACGGCCTTCCTGTCCCAGCTCGACGCGCTCGCCGCGCAGGGCGACATCACGGTGCGCTCCGCCCTGGTGGAGCAGCTCGATGCGGTCACCTTCGACCTGGTTCCCGTCCAGGACGTCATCGAGACCGCCGCACGCCCGGCTGGGAGCACCAAGGGCTCCGCAGGGGGTGCACTGTGAGTGGCTCCCGTCTCGAGGGCGCCGGCCGTGCCATGGCGAACGCTGCGGGGAGTGTCTTCCAGGCGCTCCGCGGCCTGGTCGCAGGACTCTGGGCCTACGCCGCCCCTCGCCTCGCCGCGCTCGCCAGCTGGGCAGCGCCTCGTGGACGGGCGCTTCTGCAAGGCGTCACGCGCCTCCTGACGAGCCTCTGGCAAGGTCTCGCTGCCCGTGGTCGGGCCGTGGCCCCCTTCGCTCGGGCCTCCCTGGGGGTGCTCGTGGTCTCCGCTCTCCTGGCCGGCGGACTCCTCGCTGCGGGGGGCGGACTGTTCGTGCGCATCCCTGCGGACGCCATCGCGGTCCGTCAGGTCCAGTGGGGTGGCGCGGGCATCGAGGCCCGGGACCAGCGCCCCGGCCTCCAACGGCGACTCCCGGGACGCGAGCTGTGGCACGAGCTGCGTGCAGGCACGCACCTCATCGTCTTCGCGGCTCCCGAGAGCGGGGGGACCCACGATCGCCTGGAGATCGCCACCGTCGAGGGCGAGACCTGCCTCGTCAGTGCGGTGGTCCCCTACCGCATCCTCGCAGGCAGCGCTCACCGTCTCGTCATGGAGGGCATGCGGACCGACTACCCCGTCCGCGCCGTGGCCATCTGCCGGCGCGTGCTCCTCGAGGAGCTCGCCACCCTGACCGCGGAGCAGTTCGCCGATCCGGGCACGAGGGCCGCGGTGGAGGCCAACGCCCTCGGGCGCCTGCGCACCGAGCTGGCCGTGGCCCACCTCGAGCCCCTCGAGGTCCGCATCGGGGAGTTCTTCTTCGACGGCACGTACGAGAAGAAGATGCTCGAGCAGCAGCTCAGCTCGCAGGACCAGCTGACCCAGGCCACGCTCCTCGAGCGTCACCAGCAGGAGCGCCTCAACGCGGAGGAGAAGGGGCGGCAGGACGACGCCGAGGCCGCGCTGCGCAAGCAGTTCGCCCTGCGCGAGGAGGCCCTCAAGGATGCGCACTCCCTGCGCCTCATCGAGCTGCAGCGGAGCGCCGAGAGTGCCCGCGCGGAGCAGCTCGCCGAGGCCGAGGTCCGGGTCCTCGAGCTCAACGGCGAGGGTGAGCTCGCGCTGGCCGCGGCCGAGGACCTGCGGAGGTCCCTCTTCGACGAGGCCCTGCAGTCCCCCGGTGGCCGGCTCCACGTGGCGCGCCAGGCGGCCGAGAACCTGCGCTTCGGCAGCGTGACGCTCGACACGCGCGACCCCCGAGTCCCGAACCTGCTCGACCTCGACCAGCTCGTGCAGCTGCTCGTCGGGAGCGGGAGCGTGCGGTCGGGGGACGAGCGGTGAGGGCCTAGCCCTCGCGCTGCGGCGCCAGCCGCCCGAAGGCCTCGAGCAGCGCCTCCTCGTCCCCCTCGAGCAGGGTGCGAGGGTCGAGCTGGACGGCGTCGTCGTGGATCCGCGCGAAGACGGGCGGATCCAGGGCGCGGAGCGCTCCCGCCAGGGTGGCGGCCGAGCGTGAGGGGTCGACGACGCGCACGATCGGCCCGGCCAGGAAGACTCCTGGCGCGGAGCCCGAGCCCGGCTGGCTCTGACCGTCCTCGACCTTGGCCTGGAAGCCGAGGGCGAGCAGCCCCTCGGCGACCCTGCCCGCGCTCGGCGCGAGCTCCTCCGGCTGCGCCAGGAGCATGCGCCGCGAGGGCAGCTCGTCCCCACGCCCGGCGAGGAGCAGCTCGAGGGTGGCCTCCAGTCCCGCGAGGGCGACCTTGTCGCAGCGGAGGGCGCGGTACATGGGGTCGCGGCGCAGACGCTCGATCGCCTCGCGGCGCCCGACGCACAGGCCCGCTTGCGGAGCCCCGAGCAGCTTGTCCCCGCTGAACGTCACGACGTCGACGCCGCTGTCCACGGCCTCGGCCACCTCGGTCTCGCCCCCGACCCGCTCTCCCAGGGCCTTCATGCTGGGGAGCTCGATGAGCCCGGAGCCCAGGTCCCAGGCCGTGGCGACCTCGTGCCGGCGGCCCAGCTCGGCCATGGCGGCCGGATCCACCTCGCTCGTGAAGCCGACGACGCGGAAGTTCGAGGGGTGCACCTTCATGAGCAGCCCCGTCTCGGCGGTGAGCGCCGCCTCGTAGTCGCTGATGCGGGTGCGGTTGGTCGCCCCCACCTCGACGAGCCGCACCCCGGCTGCTGCCATCACCTCTGGCACGCGGAAGGAGCCTCCGATCTCGACCAGCTCCCCGCGGCTGACGACCGCCTCCTGACCGGTCGCGAGGGCGTGCATGGTGAGCAGCGCGGCGCCCGCGTTGTTGTTCACCGCGATCCCGGCCTCGCAGCCCACGAGCCTCGCGAGGAGCTCGCTGATGCGGTCGTCCCGCCGGTTGCGCTCCCCGCTGACCCGGTCGACCTCGAGGACACAGAAGGACCCCGCGACCTCCTCCATGCGGGCCGCGACCTCGGGGTGGACGGGGGCTCGTCCCAGGCCCGTGTTGAGGACGACGCCGCTGACGTTCACCGCGCGACGGATGCCGCGGGCCCGATCCCGCTGGACGAGGTCCCCCATCGCGGCGCCCAGGCCGCCCTCGGCGAGCCGCGCCTGGAGGCCGCTCGAGTCGAGCTCCCCGGCCCGGATCTCCTCGCGCCAGCCCTCGACCAGCCGCTGGGCGAAGGTCCGGAGCACGGCGCGGCCGACGTCCCGCGCCAGGGGCGCGACCCCGGGGTCCCGCAGGACCTCGTCCACGGCCGGGAGGAGCCGGTAGGGGTTGTCTGTGCCCGATGCCATGGCAGCAGTGTGGGCCGAGTGGCGGCGCCAGGGAAGCCTCCGCATGGCTGGCGT
>WTJQ01000241.1:6213-9037 GCA_011524785.1 Planctomycetota bacterium
GCGCGCCGGCGCATCGAGTAGTCTGCGCCGGTGAACGCCCCTCCGCGCCGCCCCTGGACCCTCGCCACGCCCGACGCGGAGCACACCGCTCGCCTCGCCCGCCTCCCCGGCGTCACGCCGTTCCAGGCCCGACTGCTCGCCAATCGCGGGCACGAGGCGGACGACGCCTGCCGGGGCCACCTGCAGCCGGGGCTGGAGCTCCACGACCCCATGCAGCTCCCGGACATGGAGGCCGCGGTCGAGCGCCTCCACGAGGCGATCGAGGGTGGGGAGACGATCCTCGTCCACGGGGACTACGACGTGGACGGGGTGACGGGCACCACGATCCTCGTAAGGCTGCTGCGCCTGCTCGGGGCCTCCGTGGAGTGGCACATCCCCCACCGCATGCGGGACGGGTACTCCTTCGGCGACCACTCCATCGCGCGTGCGGAGGCCGTCGGGGCGAAGGTCGTGGTCAGCGTCGACAACGGCACCAGCGCCGTCGAGGTCATCCGGCAGCTGCGGGAGCGCGGC
Organism: Planctomycetota bacterium; assembly: GCA_011524785.1. Lineage (GTDB taxonomy): Bacteria > Planctomycetota > UBA1135 > UBA1135. The sequence continues at coordinate 6,727 of WTJQ01000241.1, forward strand.
ATCGACACCGTGGTGACGGACCACCACGAGCCGCCGCGAGGCGACCTGCCCCCGGCCGTTGCGATCGTGAACCCCAAGCTGCCGGGATCGGCGTACCCCTTCCGCGAGCTCTGCGGAGGCGCCGTGGCGTTCAAGCTGGCCTGGGGTCTCTGCCAGCGCGTCACCGGCGCCGCGCGCGTGCGCCCGGACCTGCGCGCGTTCCTGATCGACTCCATGAGCCTCGTGGCGGTCGCCACCGTGTGCGACGTGGTGCCCCTGCTCGACGAGAACCGCTCGCTCGCGCGCGCGGGCCTCCGCTCCCTCGCGGCCACGCAGCACGCCGGGACGCGAGCACTCCTCCGCGTCTGCCGGCTGGACAAGAAGGCCCTGACCGCCAGCGACGTCGGGTTCGGGATCGGGCCGCGCCTCAACGCGGCCGGGCGCCTGGACTCCGCCGCGCGCAGCGTCGAGCTGCTGCTGTGCGAGGACGAGGCCGAGGCCGCGGGCCTCGCGACCGCCCTCGAGGCCCTCAACGATCAGCGCAAGGCCATGACCGAGGACCTCCTCGGGGCGGCCCGCGCCCAGGCCGAGCGCTTCGGCGACCCGCAGGAGTGGCCGGTGCTCGTCCTGGGCGAGCAGGGCTGGCACCAGGGGCTCGTCGGGATCGCCGCCGGGCGCCTCGTCGAGGAGTTCGGCCGCCCCGCCCTGGTGATCGGCTTCGACGGCGACGAGGGCCGCGGGAGCGCCCGGACGGTCGAGGGGGTGAGCGTGCTGGAGCTCATGCACGCCGGTGCCGATCACATGCTGCGCTACGGCGGACACGCCCAGGCCGCGGGGTGCGAGGCGCGCTTGGACGCGCTCCCTGCGCTGCGCGACGCGATCTGCTCCGCCGCCCGGGAGGCGGGGGTGGCCGAACGCGCAGGCCCCTCCCCGCTCACGATCGACGCGGAGGTGGCGTGGAAGGACGTGACCGACAGCCTCCAGAACCAGCTCGATCACCTCGCTCCCTGGGGCGAGCGCAACCCCGAACCGCTGCTGCTCTCGAGCGGGGTCCGCCTCGCGGAGCCGCCGCGCGCCGTGGGCAACGGCAAGCACCTCCTCCTCCAGCTACGCGAGGGCGACGTCAAGCGGAAGGCCATGGCCTTCTTCCAGGGCGATCGGATCGAGGAGCTCGCGATGGGCGTCGACCTGCACGTGGTCCACACGCCCGCCTGGAACGAGTTCCGGGGAAGGACCACCCTCGAGGTGCGGCTGCACGACTTCGCCGTGGGCGAGCGTCCGCCGCTGTCCTGAGGGCCCGGCCCTCGCGCGCATGCTTGCGGCCGGCGTTCGCGGATGGAGCGGCCCGGGCGACCGGATCAGGGTGTGACCACGAGCCGGACCATGTTGGTCACGTTGCTCGTGGAGCCGCAGGGCCCCAGGGGGTCCCGGTACCAGAACTGGAAGTAGTAGGACGCCCCGAGCAGGAGGTGCGCGACGCTCGGCAGGTTGTTCTCGATGTAGGCGGCGAGGCCGATGGGCGTGTTCGTGACCCCGAACGCCGAGGCGACCTGCACGCTGGGGATGCGGTACTTCACGCCGGTCGCACAGGTGATGCCGTCGGCGAGGACCGTGTTCGGTCCAGCCCCGAACGCATAGAAGAGGATGCCCGGCGTGGAGGGAGGCAGCTGCACGACCTCGAAGGACAGGTCGTCCATGTAGAGGCTCGAGCTGCCCCGTCCCTCCATGCGTGCCCCGAGGCCCGTTGAGTTCGCGCAGCCGGTGTCCGTCGCGCCATCGTTCGCGCAGGGCCCCTTGCCGGGCCCGCACCCACACACCACGTCCCCCGGGTCCTCGCACTCGTCCGGGATGCCGTTCTGGTTGTCGTCCCGCGACCCGCCCAGCATGATGTCCACCGAGTCCGGACGCTGGTTGTTGTTGCAGTCGATGAAGTCCTCGTCGTCGTCCGTGATCGCCATCGCCGACAGGTCGTCGGGCTGCTCGGAGGAGCCGGACTCCCGCTGGGTCCGGAGCCCCAGCACCTCGGCCGCGACGAGGATCCCGGGCCGTCCGTTGCCGTTCTCCACGGGCGGCATGAGCACGTCGCCCGGCTCGATCGGAAGCCCCAGCAGGGAGTCCGTCTTGCCCAGGGTGTCGGAGCCGCGCCTCAGGCTGAACAGGACCATGTCGGCCCCGGTCTCCCACTCGTAGGGGTTCTTCGACTCCTGGTAGCCGGCCACTCCGTTCTCGTTCATCACGAGCCCGTCGAGGTCGTCGAGCAGGGGGTCCAGGCCCAGCTGCGTCGCGCTGGCATAGGTGGAGATGGTGCCGCCCGCGGACAGCAGCACGTCCG
>WTJQ01000384.1 GCA_011524785.1 Planctomycetota bacterium
GCTTCGGACTCGACCCTGCGCGCCCCGCACCGCACATGTTCCGCCGCAGACCTGGACACTCCCAGGTGGCTCACCCCCTCGGGATCGAGCTGCCCCGCCGTACACGCGCCGTCACCACCGGCACGTGGCTCCGCCCCGTTGAGCCTGCATCCAGGCGCCCTGAGCCGGTGGATCCGGTCAGCCTGAGGCGCCCCTCGCCACTCCCCGAGCCGAGGCCGGAGACCCAGGCCACCACGTCGGAGGCATCCGTCCTTGCGGAGAAGCGGCTGGCCAAGGTCATGAAGCAGCTCGCCCTCCAAGAGGTCGAGCTCGCACGCCTGCGCGCTGCGGACAATGCGGCTTCGATGCAGGGGCTCTCTGCGCTGGAAGTCGTGGGCGCATCGGAGGACCGCGCGAGCCGCAATCGCGGCGCCATGACCGCCATCTTCCAGGCGAACGTGCAGCTCCGTCGCGATCTCGAATCGTCTTCGCTCAATTCCTAGGATCCACGCGCCCGATGTCTTGGGCGATGGAGACCACTGGAATGAGCGACGAAGCCACCAACGAAGAGCAGGGGATCGTGTACCTCGGGATCGACCTGGGGACCTCGAGGACCAGCGTCAGCGCCTCCAACGGCAACCGCGAGACCATCGAGTCCTTCGTGGGGTATCCGAAGGATCCCGTGGCGCGAAAGCTGCTGGGCCGGGACGTCCTCTTCGGCGAGGAGGCCCGCGAGAAGCGACTCTCGCTTCGGCTCCACCGGCCGCTCGCGCACGGTGTCCTGACCTTCAACGAGGAGGGCGAGGACAAGGAGAGCCTCCAGGCGGCTCAGGACCTCGTGCGCGAGATCGTGGCACGGGCCAAGCCGCGGGCCGATGAGCTCGTGTATGCGGTCATCGGGGTCCCGGCCCAGGCCTCGATCCACAACAAGGACGCCATCCTCAAGGCCGCTCGCGAGTCGGTGGACTCGGTCATGCTCTGCAGCGAGCCGTTCGCGGTCGCCTATGGCCAGAACATGCTCGACGACGCGCTGGTGATCGACATCGGTGCTGGCACCGTCGACCTCTGCCGGATGCACGGGACCATGCCGGAGGAGAGCGACCAGCTCACCATGACCTCCGCAGGCGACTTCGTGGACGACGAGCTCGCCAAGGAGATCACCGCCGCCTACCCCGATGCCCAGCACACGAAGCAGATGCTGAAGGCCATCAAGGAGAAGCACTCCACGGTCGAGCCCGAGGCCACGGGGATCGTGGTGCAGCTGCCCGTCAACGGCAAGCCCACGGACTTCGACATCACGGACTGCCTCAAGGCGGCCTGCGGGCGGATCGTTCCCCCGATCGTCGAGGGCCTCGGCAAGCTCATCGCCACCTTCGACCCGGAGTTCCAGGAGCGCCTGAAGGGGCGCGTGGTCCTCGCGGGCGGAGGGAGCATGATCAAGGGCCTCGATCGCGCGATCGAGGCGTACATGAAGGAGCACCTGGGATCGGGGACGGTGGTGCGGCTCGAGGAGCCGATCTATGGGGGCGCGAATGGGGCCCTCAACATCGCCCACGACATGCCCGAGGAGTACTGGACCGAGCTTCGGGATTGATTGGCCCCCCTCGGGTACATGGAAACCCGCGCCTCGGCGCGGGTTTCCTCGTAGGGGGGCGCGGGTGTTACGTCGCGGTAACCGGGCTCTCCCTCTTTTTGACTCGAATCGGTCCGCAATGTGTCGGGTCTGCCTATGCTGCGGCCATGGGAGAGAGAATCATCGACATCGTCGGACCGGGGACCGGAATGGGTCTCCTCTTCGGGCTCGGCCTCATGGGCTGGCTGATGGGTTGTGTGGGTGCCTTCGCGGCGGGCTGGAGACTTCGGTCGACCGTCGTGCAGGGAGCCCCTCGGCCGCTCCTGGCGGAGCGGCGGAGCGCCAGGACGGTGCTCCCCACCTATCGCCGGCTCCTCTGAGACCAGCAGGACGCCACTCCGACCCCCGCGAGCCCCAGGGCCGCGGGGGTCGATTCGTTCCGGGGAGGCTCTCCCCGACGGCTCCGTGGCGGCACGTCGGATCTTGACCCAGCGAGTCTCGATCGCCGAGCGGGAAACGAGGGGCGCGGCTGGTGAGGAGGTCTGGATCGACGCAGGCTGCTAGGGTCGCGGCGTGCGATCCGTCCTCATCGCCGTGCTGATCGCC
>WTJQ01000214.1 GCA_011524785.1 Planctomycetota bacterium
GCCGCACTCGCGCACCGACGCCGTGTTCGCAGCGCCGCGCTCCCCGTGGGGCGCCGGCGCCCTCGCCTTGGCCGTGGCGGCCGCGTTCGCCGGGCAGGTGCTCTCGTCCTGCGCCTCGGCGCCCGAGCCTGCGCCCGCCCCGCCCTCGGTTCCCGACCTCGTCCCGCAGGTCGGCCTCCGCATCGAGAGCAGCGTGGACGTGGCCCCTGGGACCTGGCTGCTCCCGACGACCGGGGATCAGCCCGCCCTCGTGCTGGAGGGCCTGGAGAACGCCGTGGTGGACCTCGGCGGGGCCGTCCTGCGCGGGGCCCCGGCCGGGACGGACCTCGATCGCTGCGACGGCATCGGCGTGCTCGTCCGCGGCTGCCGCGACGTGGTCCTGCGCAACGGCGGCCTGGGCGGGTGGCGTGCCTGCGTCGTGGTCGAGGACTCCACGGGCGTCGTCCTGGAGGATCTCTCCTTCGACGGCTGGTACGGCATGCGCCTGCGCTCCAGCATCGCCGCCGAGGACGGTGCGGACTGGCTCTGGCCCCACGAGAACGACGAGGGGCAGTGGCAGGCGCGCTACGGCGCGGCGATCAGTTTGACGCGCTGTGCGAACCCGATCGTGCGGCGGTGCCGCGGGCGCCATGGCCAGAACGGCCTGCTGCTCTCCCGCGTCCAGGGGGGCGCGGTCTACGACAACGACTTCAGCTTCCTCTCGGGCTGGGGACTGGCCCTGTGGCGCGCCGTGGGGAACACCGTCTCGCGCAACGTCTTCGACTACTGCGTCCGGGGCTACAGCCACGGCGTCTATTGGCGCGGCCAGGACTCGGCCGGGATCCTGATGTTCGAGTCGTGCACCGACAACGTGGTGGCGTTCAACTCCGCCACCCACGGGGGGGACGGCGTGTTCCTCTACGCGGGGCACGACCTCACCCAGGGGCGCGCCCGCGATCGGGGGGAGGAGGCCACCGGCTCCGACCGCAACGTGTTCTGGGGCAACGACCTCCGGTTCGCGGTGGCGAACGCGCTCGAGGCGACCTTCTCCGAGGACCTCGTCGTCGTGCGCAACCGGCTGTCCGGCAGCCATCAGCACGGGCTGTGGGGCGGCTACTGCAGCCGGATGGTGGCTGCCGACAACGAGATCCACGACACCCTCGGGGGCGGGATCTCCATCGAGCACGGCCAGGAGTGCGTCCTTGCGGACAACGAGCTGCTGCGCAACGAGATGGGGGTCGAGCTCTGGTGGGACGAGGACCCCGACCTCGTGGGCGGCCCGCTGGGCGAGCAGCGCGACACCGCGTCCCGCGATCACTGGGTCGGCCGCAACGCGTTCGAGGGCAACGACCGCGATCTGGTCGTCCGCCGCACGACCGGCCTCGTGCTCGCGGACAACGAGGTCGCCGCCGGCGGCGCGGAGCCGCGCCTGGATGACGTGACCGACGCGGGCGGCGGGACGGCCGGGCTCGAGACCCTGCGCGCGCGCCTCCAGAGCCCGCTGGGCACCTTCCTCTCGGGCTCCGTGCAGGCCAGCACCCTGCGCGCCTGGGACGGGGCCGAGCCGGAGCTCCTGGCCCGCGCCCTCGCGTCCGGACCGCCGGTGGTTCCTGGGACGCTCGAGTTCCGCGCCGAGGAGCGCGGGGAGGCCGCGGGCGGCCTCGAGACGATCGTGATGGGCGAGTGGGGTCCCTGGGACTTCCGGAGTGGCGAGCCTCGCCCCGACCCCATCCTCCCCGGGGGGCTGCTCGCGGACACGACCTTCCGCTGCAGCTGGTTCCCCTGGACCGAGCAGACCGATCCGCGAGGGGACCTGGAGGCCTGGCGCCGCCTGGCGACCTCCCCAGCCTTCGAGGCCGAGGTCGTGGCCCTGGCCAGCCCGCACGGTGGGAGCGACGCCGCCCGTGCAGCGGTCGGCACGAGCCGCTTCGGGCTCGTCGCGCGTGGGACCGTGGCCACCGGAGCCGGAGCCCACACGCTCACGGTGACTTCGGACGACGGAGTGCGCGTCCTGGTGGACGGAGAGGTCGTGCTCGAGGACTGGACCTGGCACGCCCCGCGCCGCGAGGAGGTCGCCCTCGAGCTGACGGCCGGGGTGCACGAGGTGGTGGTGGAGTACTTCCAGATCGACGGGGCGCTGGCGCTCCTCGTCGCCCTGGACGCGGCCCGCTGAGGGC
>WTJQ01000140.1 GCA_011524785.1 Planctomycetota bacterium
GCCTGAGCCCGCTCCTCACCATCGCCTCCAAGAACCTCAGGAAGCTCCACCAGCTCCGCTACCAGAGAATCGCATGAAGCGCGCACTCATCACCGGAATCACGGGTCAAGACGGCTCCTATCTCGCCGAACTGCTCCTCGAGAAGGGCTACGAGGTCCACGGCATCAAGCGCCGCGCCTCCCTCTTCAACACGCAGCGCATCGATCACCTGTACCAGGATCAGCACGTCGACGGTGCGCGCATGCGCCTGCACTACGGCGACTTGACCGACAGCTCGAACCTGACGCGGATCCTGAAGGAGGTCGAGCCCGACGAGGTCTACAACCTCGGGGCCCAGTCCCACGTGGCGGTGAGCTTCAACTCGCCGGAGTACACGGCCGACGTGGACGCCCTAGGGACCCTGCGTCTCCTCGAGGGCATTCGCTTCCTCGGCCTCGAGGAGAAGACGCGCTTCTACCAGGCCTCGACCTCCGAGCTCTACGGCCTGGTGCAGGAGACCCCGCAGACCGAGAGGACGCCCTTCTACCCGCGCTCGCCGTATGGCGTGGCCAAGCTCTACAGCTACTGGATCACGGTCAACTACCGCGAGTCCTACGGCCTCTACGCGTGCAACGGGATCCTCTTCAACCACGAGAGCCCGCGCCGGGGGGAGACCTTCGTGACGCGCAAGATCACCCGCGGGCTGGCGAACATCGTGGAGGGGCTCGAGTCCTGCCTCTTCATGGGCAACCTCGACGCGCTCCGGGACTGGGGCCACGCCAAGGACTACGTCCGCATGCAGTGGATGATGCTCCAGCAGGACGAGGCCGAGGACTTCGTGATCGCAACCGGCGTGCAGCACTCGGTGCGAGACTTCATTCGCTGGGCGGCCGAGGACCTCGGGATCATGCTGCGCTTCGAGGGTCAGGGCGTGGACGAGTTCGCCGTGGTCGACGCCGTCTCGGGCCCCTCCGAGGGCAAGGTCGAGGTCGGCACGACGATCGTGCGCGTGGACCCGCGATACTTCCGACCCGCCGAGGTCGAGACGCTCCTCGGGGACCCCGCGAAGGCCAAGGAGCGCCTGGGCTGGGTGCCCCGGATCACCGCCCGTGAGATGTGCCGGGAGATGGTGGAGGCGGACCTGACGGCAGCGCAGCGCCACCGCCTCCTCAAGGAGCACGGCCTGGACCTGCCCGTCTCCCTGGAGGACTGACATGCGGGTCTTCGTCGCTGGACACCGTGGGATGGTCGGGAGCGCCCTGGTTCGCGCCCTCGAGGCGCGCGGGGACGAGGTGATCGTGCGGACCCGGAGCGAGCTCGATCTCTGCGACCAGCGAACTGTCGAGGAGTTCCTGCAGCACGAGCGGCCCGAGGCCGTCTACCTCGCCGCGGCCAAGGTTGGCGGTATCCACGCGAACAACACCTACCCCGCCGAGTTCATCCACCAGAACCTCGCGATCCAGTCCCACGTCGTGCACGGGTCCTGGAAGGCTGGGGTCGAGCGTCTCCTCTTCCTCGGATCGTCCTGCATCTACCCGCGTGACGCAGCGCAGCCCATGACGGAGGACGCGCTGCTGACGGGGCCGCTCGAGCCGACCAACGAGCCCTACGCCCTCGCCAAGATCGCGGGCATCAAGCTCTGCGAGAGCTACAACCGCCAGTACGGGACCGACTTCCGCTCGGTGATGCCGACGAACCTCTACGGGCCTGGCGACAACTTCCACCCGGAGAACTCCCACGTCCTGCCTGGCCTGCTCCGGCGGATCCACGAGGCGAAGCAGGCCAGCGCACCCGAGGTCGTGATCTGGGGGACGGGCACGCCGATGCGTGAGTTCCTCCACGTGGACGACATGGCGGCCGCCTGCCTCCACGTGATGGATCTGGAGGCCGATCACTGGCGGAGCCAGGTCCAGCCCATGTGCAGCCACCTCAACGTGGGGACCGGCGTGGACGTCACGATCCGCGAGTTGGCTGAGACCCTGGCTGAGGTGATCGGCTTCACGGGCGAGCTGCGGTTCGACACTTCGAAGCCGGATGGGACGCCGCGCAAGCTGCTCGACGTCGACCGCCTAGCCGGGCTTGGCTGGCGGGCAAGGACCTCGCTCCGCGAGGGGATCGAGTCGACCTATGCCTGGTACTGCGCCCACGAGGGAGCTGCGCGCGCGGTCTAGGGC
>WTJQ01000264.1 GCA_011524785.1 Planctomycetota bacterium
GGCCGTCCCCAGGCCCCAGGGACCCCGAGGCCCCACAAGGCGTCAGCGCATCCGTAGGAGTGGCCCGTCGCGCGCAGCGCGGGCCCGGCGCCCCGCCCTCAGGTGCGGAGGTCGTACTCCTTGATCTTCCGGTAGAGCGTGCGCTCCCCCATCCCCAGGACCTTCGCCGTCCGCTCGCGGTTGCCCTCCATCAGCTCGAGGTTGGCGGCGATGAGGGCCCGCTCGACCTCCTCGAGGGAGCGCCCGGCGAGGTCGAAGCCGCCGCCAGCAGCCCCGCTCGGGCCGCTCCGGATGGTGTCCGGCACGTCGTCGAGCGCGATGGTCGCGCCCTGGCACAGGAGGACCATGTTCTCGACCGCGTTGCGCAGCTCGCGCACGTTGCCCGGCCACGCGTGCCGCGCGAGCACCGCCCGCGCCTCGGCGCTGATGCCCCCGACCTCGCGTCCGTGCTCGGCGGCGAAGGTGGAGATGAAGTGGTCCAGGAGCAGGGGCAGGTCCCCGACCCGCTCCCGCAGCGGAGGCAGGTCGATCGTGACGACCTGCAGGCGGAAGAGCAGGTCCTCGCGGAAGGTCCCCTCCTGCACCATCTGACGCAGGTCCCGGTTGGTCGCCGCCACGAGGCGGACGTCCACGGCCTTGGCCTCGTGCCCGCCGACCTGCACGACCTCACGCGTCTCCAGCACCCGCAGCAGCTTCGCCTGGGTCGTGAGCGGCATGTCGCCGACCTCGTCCAGGAAGAGGGTCCCCCCATCCGCGTAGGCGATCCGGCCGACCTTGTCGGAGACCGCTCCGGTGAAGGCGCCGCGCTTGTGCCCGAAGAGCTCGGACTCGATCAGGCCCTCGCTCATCGCCGCGCAGTTGACCGCCACGAAGTTCCCCGAGGAGCGCCCGCTCGAGCTGTGGAGGGCGCGCGCGACCAGCTCCTTGCCTGTCCCGCTCTCACCGAGCACCAGCACCGTGGCGTGGGTCGGCGCCACCTGCGAGATCATCTGGAACACCCGCTGCATCTGCGGCGAGTGGCCGAGGATGCCCTCGAGTCCGAAGCGCTCGTCCAGCTGACGCCGCAGCTCCATGTTCTGGCGCTGGAGCTCCTCGTGATCGGCGAGCAGGCGCGCCCGCTCGACCGCGCGCCCGATCTTCGCCCGGAGCTCGGGCAGGTTGACCGGCTTGGCGATGTAGTCCTCCGCGCCGTGCCGCATCGCGTCGACCGCGGTCTCGATGGAGGCGTGCCCCGTGATCAGCAGCACGGGCGTGTTCGGGTGCAGGCTCCGGGACTCCCGCAGCAGGTCCAGGCCCGAGATGCCGTCCATCTTCAGGTCGGTGAGCACCACGTCGAAGCCCTGCTCGCGCAGGACCTCGAGGGCCTCGGCACCGCCGTGGACCACGGCGCAGAGGTAGCCGTCGAGCTCCAGCGCGTCCTGGAGGCTCTCGGCGTGGGCCACGTCGTCGTCGACGATCAGGATGCGGGCAGGATTCGGGTCGCTCATGCGGGCTCCTCCTCGGCGGAGGGCGTGCGGGTTCCAGTGACTTCCTGGACCAGGGGCAGGGTCAGGGTGAAGCTCGTGCCGCGGCCCTTCTCGCTGACGACCCCGATGGTCCCCTCGTGCTGCTCGACGATGCGGCGGACGGTGGAGAGACCGAGCCCCGTGCCCTCGCGCTTGGTCGACCAGTAGAGGTCGAAGCAGCGCTCGAGCTCGTCCGCGTCCATGCCGATGCCGGTGTCGGTGAGCTGCAGCTCGGCGCGCGGCCCGGTCCTGCGGAGCTGGAGGATCAGCTCGCCGCCCCCGGGCATGGCCTGGCGCGCGTTGACGAGGAGGTTGATCAGCACCTGTCGGAGCACGCCCTCGTCCATCAGGACGAGCGGCAGCCCAGCCTCGATGTCGGTCAGCACCCGGATCTCGTGGGCCAGGTGCTCCGGCTCCATGAACTCGAGCACCTCGCGCACCAGCTCCGCGAGGTCGCCGGGCTGGCGGTTGACGAGGCCGCCCCGCGCGAAGCGGAGGAAGTCCTCCAGGATGCCCTCCAGCCGGCTGACCTCACGCTGCAGGGTCTGCACCTTGCGCGTGACCCTGCGGGCCCGCGGGTCCTCGTCCGCGGCCCGGGCGAACTCCTCCTCGAGGAGGGTCAGGTTGATGGCCATGGTCG
>WTJQ01000439.1 GCA_011524785.1 Planctomycetota bacterium
GAGCTGTGCGAGGGGCGCTATCACGCGCGACCCGACCAGCGGGCCCGGGCCCGCGAGGCGCTCGACCGCGCCATCGAGGTCGTCCTCGCCGCCGCGCCCCAGCCGAGCGGCGCGCTCGCCGCGCGCTTCCTCCCGACCGGCACCGCGGTGCCGGGTGCGAGCCAGCTGCGCAGTCTGGACGTGGCGGCCTCGATCGCGCGCTGGGCACGGCTCACGGGGGAGGAGCAGCCGCGCGCACGCGCCGTGCTCGGGGACGCCCTGCGTGAGTTCCTGTGGGACCACGCATGGATGGGGGAGTGGGAGACCATCGACCCGGGCTTCGACGACTCCTTCGGGCACTTCGGTCGCCGAGGGCTGGACCTCTGGCGGGCCTTCCCCTCCGACCCGTCGATGAGTCGCCTGACGCGCAGCGGGATCGCCTACTTCCTCCCGCGCTGGAGGGACGCCCTTCGCCTTGGTGGCAACATCGCGGCGGACCAGACCCGCTGCTGGGACATCATGCTTCGGGCGGCTCAGGAGGACCCCGCGCTCCTGCCGGACGTCGCTCCGCTCCTGCACGAGGCGGCGCGCGTCCACTTCAAGGGCGAGCAGCTGGGGGACGGCAGCTGGAGCGACGTGACGGTCAACGGCTTCGATCCTCGAGGCCAGCTGCAGGTCGGCGACACCGGCGGCGTTCCTCAGAACGCGCTCTTCGGCCTGGGCCTGCTCCACGACGAGGCCCTCGCGGCGGCTGGCGGTCCGCCGCTCGAGGAGGTGCGGGCGCTCTTCGCCACCGTGCTCCTCAGCACGCGCGCGCGGTACCGCCGCCCGAACGGCTACCTGTGGGGTCGCGAGCAGCTGCCGGGGACGAATCGCTCCGGCGCCTCCCTCCTCGTCGGCGTCGGGCTGATCGAGATGCTCGATCACCTCGCGCCCTGAGGGCTCGCGCGGTCAGCGCGGCCCGTAGAGGAGCAGCTCGTTCGAGAAGTTGGCGCCGACGGCCAGCCAGCTCGAGCCGTCCGGTCGCGGGACCGGCACGAGGTCGAGCGGTCCCCGGCCCGCGCCCAGGTCGACGGTGGCTTCGAGTGCGAGGGTCCGCTCGGGGCCGTTGGCGTCCGCCGCGCGCGGGGCCAGGGTCCAGAGGTTCACGTGGTGGCTGTTCTGGCAGGAGACCGCTAGCACTGGGGCCCCGCTGCCGAAGGGGTCCGCGGCCGCGATGGCGAACGGGCGCAGTCCGGTCCGTGCCGCCTCCACCAGCTCCCAGCCCTGACCGTCGCGGCGGAACAGCGCCACGCGTCCCGGGGGCTCAGGAGCTCGATCGTCGCGGAGCAGGACGGCGAGCAGCGGGCCCAGGTCGCTCGACACGACGCAGGCGTCGAGGGGGATCGAGGTCCCCGCGAGGCGGGGATCGCTGCAGGTCCAGGGCGTCCCGGCCGTGAGCGGCGCGCCCGTCCCCAGGTCCACGAGGGTCGGTCCGGCGAGCGCCGCGACGGCCCTCCCCTCGTGCAGGGCTCCGGCGAGGGCCGGGCCCGGGAGCGAGGCGTCCTCCTCGATGCGGAAGCCGCCGCTGCCATCCGCTCCGATCCGCAGGGCGCGGGCGCTGGCCTCGTCGAGGACGAGCAGTCCGGAGGGGAGCGGGACGAGCGCTCCGCTGGTCGCGCCGACCTCCAGCGAGGTGACGCGCCCGGCGTCGAGGTCCTGCACGATCCTCAGGGTGCCGCCAGCTCGCAGCGCCAGTTCGGGGGCGGGGCCAGCGTCCAGAGCCACGGCCACCGCCTGATCCACGCCGCGGCCGATCGAGTCCCAGCGCGCGGTGATCGAGCCCGTGGCGGGATCGACGAGCTCGACCGCGTCGGTGAGGGCGCGCGGCGGACGTGGTACGCGGGCCAGGACGCCTGGGCCATGGACGCGGGGGATCTCGACGGGGACGGGGCGCTGGACCTCCTGGTCGCCAATCGGAACGCAGAGCGGGTCAGTCTGCTCAGAGGGGACGGCGGCGCATGGCGGAGCGGCCGCCGGATCCCCGTGGCCGACGGCCCCGTCGCGATCGCCCCCCTCCCCGACGGCCGTCTCGCCTCCGTGAGCGCCCTCACCGACGCGGTCGAGCTCGTTGATCCCGCCACGGGCTCGATCACCGCGCGCTGGGAGTCGATCGGCCGCGGCG
>WTJQ01000099.1 GCA_011524785.1 Planctomycetota bacterium
ACCCTTGCGCGCGCGGCGCGAGGCGGAGGTGGGAGTCATGGGGAGAGCGCCCGTCGGGCGCGCGGGCATTGTGGCCCATCGGCCTCGATTTCGGCAGGGACGCATCCGCACCCATGCGTGCACGCGCGCAAGGGTTGTGCATGGGGCCAGGACTTGGCGTCAGGGACAGCCATGCCCTCGCCGGGAGCAGCCATACCCCTGCCGGGAGCAGCGATGCCCCTGCGGGGGGCAGCGATTCCCCTGCGGGGGGCAGGGACGCCCTCGCCGAGGGCAGGTCCGTCCTCGTAGGAGGGCACGCGCATCCTCGCCTCGGGGGCGGCCGGGCCCTCACCGGGGGCAGGCAGCCCTCGCCCGCGGAGGCAGAGTGGGTCCGCGGCGGCGGAGCGCCGAGCGCTCAGAGGCCGCGCAGCCAGCGCGGGACGAACGGGGCTTGCTCGGGGTGCTCGAGGACGCGGTCGAGCGCCGCCACGAGGCCGGGCTTGTCCTTGGGCAGGACCCCGGCCAGCGTCAGGGTGTTGCTGGCGTGGTTCGACCGGAAGATCGTGCTCTCGCACTCGAGCCCCGCGAGGAGCTCGCGCAGCTCGGCCGCCAGCTCCACGGGGCTCAGCTCGTCCACCTCCCCGCGCGCGTCGGCGTCGCCCAGCGGGGTCCCCTCGACCGGCGTCATCACGAGGGTGGAGAGGAACCGCGGCTGGATGCGGTTGACGACCGCGGCGGAGGCACGGGCATGGCCCCGGGAGAGGGCGCGCCCACCGGCCCCCAGGAGGATCATGGTCGAGAGCCGCACGCCCGCCTCGTGGGCCTTCCGCGCGACGCGCACCATCTCGTCCCCGTCGACCCCCTTGGCGAGGTCGGCCAGCACCTGGTCGTGGCCCGACTCGATGCCGAGGTAGTAGAGGGAGAGACCGCGCTCGCGGAGGTCGGCCATCTCCTCGACCGAGCGCACCTGGAGCGCCTGCGGCGAGGCGTAGCAGGAGATCCGCCGCAGGTCGGGGAACGCCTCCCGCAGGGCATCACAGAGCTCTCCCAGGAACCGCGCCTTGGCCATCAGGGCGTCCCCGTCCGCGAGGAAGACCTTGTGCACGGGCCCGAGGTGCTCCCGGGCCCACGCGATCTCCTCGAGGAGCTCGGGCAGGGGCCGGACCCGGAAGCGCTTCTGGCGGTACATCGCGCAGAAGGTGCACTCGTTGTACGAGCACCCCAGCGTGGCCTGCAGGATCAGGCTGTTGGCCTCGGACGGCGGCCGGTAGAGCGTTCCCTGGTAGCGGATCACGGCGGCCGCGAGACTAGCGCACCCGCGACCCTCACCCCGGCGGTAGAGTCTGGCCGCCGACCCGGAAGCGCTGACGCACGATCGCGCGCCCGCGGCCCCCAACACCAGAGCCCCACCCCACGAGCCATGCCCACCCCCGAAGAGGTCTACACCGAGCTGCGCCAGGTCTTCGATCCCGAGATCCCGGTCAACATCGTGGACCTCGGCCTGATCTACGACGTCAAGGTCAACGAGGACAACCGCGTCCACATCGACATGACGCTCACCTCCCAGTCCTGCCCCGAGGCGCGCACGATCCCCGAGGTCATGAAGCGCCGGGTGTGCGGCCTGAAGGAGGTCACGGGCTGTGACATCGAGATCGTCTGGGAGCCTGCCTGGGGCCCGCACCTCATCAGTGAGGAGGGTCGCAAGGTCCTCGGCATCGACGAGGAGCAGGAGCAGGACTGAGCCTGTCCGCCCACTCACGCGCGAGGGCGCGCCGCGGTCGTCCGCGGCGCGCCCTCGCGCGTTCCATCGGGGGCCGGAGACGCGCCGCTACTGGATCACGTCCATGCCCTCGGGCAGGTCCGGCTTCGGCGCGTCCGGGTTGGTGCGCAGCTCCTGCTTCCAGGACAGCAGGCGCGCCTGGGCCCCCGCCTTCTCGGCGGCCGCGATGAGCTCCATGGCCTGCTCCTTGTCGCCAGCCTCCTCGGCCAGCGCGGACTTGCGCTGGTAGAAGATCGAGAGGCTGGTCTGCGGGAACGGATCGTCCTTGTCGATCTCGGTGATGCGCTTCCCGACCTCGATCGCCTCGTCGAGGCGCCCCAGGTGCATGAGCGTCGTGGCCAGGCCCAGCATGGCGTCGGTCCACTCCGGCTGCACCTCGAGGGCCTGTCGGTAGGACGCCTCCGCCGCGGCGTGGTCCCCCGCGGCGAAGTGGTTCATGCCCTGCATGTAGAGGTCGGTCGCGGCGGAGTCGCTCATGGTCGGGGGGCGCCGTAGCGCTGGGACGGGATTGTAGGACGCCCGCGCCCGGGACACGACCGGGCGCGGGCGTCCACGCGAGCGGAGGCGACCGCCGTCACATGACGGGCTCGATCCCGAGCGCAGCGAAGCCCTTCTCCTCGAAGGTGGCGCGGAACAGGTCGCGCAGCTTCGTGGCGGCCGCGTCGTAGGCCGCCTTGTCCTCCCAGGAGTTGCGCGGGTCGAGGACCGCGGCGTCCACGCCGGGGCAGGAGCGCGGCATCTTCAGCTTGAAGATCGGGTGCTCGTCGTACTCGGCGCCGTCCTGGTGCAGCTCGCCAGCGAGCGCGGCGTTGAGGAGCGCGCGGGTGTCGCCGATCGAGATGCGGTCGCCCACGCCGTAGGGACCACCCCCCCAGCCGGTGTTGAGCAGGATGCAGCGGGCGCTGTGCTCCGCCATCTTCTCGGCCAGCTTCTGGGCGTAGACGCTCGGCTTGTGGGCCATGAAGGGGGCCCCGAAGCACGAGCTGAAGGCGGCCTTCGGCTCGGTCACGCCGACCTCGGTCCCGGCGAGCTTGGCGGTGAAGCCCATCACGAAGTGGTACATGACCTCCTTCGCGTCGAGGATCGACACGGGCGGCAGAACGCCGAAGGCGTCGGCCGTGAGCAGCACGATCGTCTCCGGGTGCGGGCCGCGGGCGCCGTCAGCGACGCCAGGGTTGCAGGAGAGCGGGTAGCTGAAGCGCGTGTTCTCGGTGATCGAGTTGTCGGTGAGGTCCAGCTCCTGGGGATCGGTCTCCTCCATCGGCTTGCCGGCGAGCGGCGGGACGTTCTCGATCAGGGTGCCGGGCATGGACAGCGCGGCGGCGATGACGGGCTCGGCCTCCTTGTTGAGGTCGATGAGCTTGGCGTAGCAGCCGTCCTCGAGGTTCGAGAGGCCCCCTTGCGTCCAGGCCGTCTCGTCGTCGCCGATGAGCAGGCGCTCGGGATCGGCCGAGAGGGTCGTCTTGCCGGTGCCCGAGAGGCCGAACAGGATCGCGCCGTCTCCCCGCTGGCCCACGTTGGCCGAGCAGTGCATCGACATGTGCCCGAGGTTGGGCAGCAGCCAGTTCATCACCGTGAACATGGTCTTCTTGTTCACGCCGCAGTAGTCGGCGCGCCCGATCACGAGGCAGACCTTGCGGCCCGGGTCGAGGATCACGGCGCGGGCCGTGCGGGTGCCATCCCGCTCGGGGTCGGCGTGGAAGCTCGGCACGTTGAGGAGCGTCCAGCGCTTGGCGTCCGCGTCCTCCACGCCCTCGATGCCCTTCGGGAACATGTTGTTCACGAAGATGGCGTGAGTGGCGTACTCGCCGACCCAGCGGTAGGGCACGGCGTACTCGGGGTCCGTTCCGCAGAACAGCTCCTGGACGTGGAGGGTCGCTCCCTTGGCGTTGAGGTGCTCCCCGACCCGCAGCAGGAGGGCGTCGAACTTGTCGGGGTCGAACTTCTGGAAGTCGTTCTTCCACCAGAGGGCGTCCTCGAACTCGGGACGAGCCACGCCGAAGGTGTCCTGCACGGGCCGGCCGGTGCAGCTGGGGTCGGTGTAGAAGACCAGCGGGCCCTGCTTGCCGAGCTTGGTGGGGAAGGCCTTCTGCTCGTCGTCAGGGCCGTCCGGGCGGACGCGGCCGCGGTCGTTGGCGATGGCGTCGTCGAACAGCTCGTCCTTGCTCAGGCCGTGCTTGTAGGTCACGTCCCGGAGCCCGAAGAGGCGCTGGAGGTCGTCTTGGTAGCCCATGTTGCGGGTCGATCAGGGCGCCCCAGGGTGCTGCTGGAGGACTTGGGGGGCCGAGGGTGAAGCGGACGAGAGTACGTGGCCGCTCCTGCGGGGGCAACCGGGCACTCCCTGGGGCTATCGGCCGTTCTCGGACTCGGCTCGATACCAGTCGAGGGTCTTTTCCAGGCCCACCTCCCAGGGCACCTGGGAGGCCCATCCGAGCACCTCCTGGACCCTCTCCGGCGCGGCCTGGCTGTGGCGGACGTCCCCGGCGCGGACCGGACCGAAGTTCGGCTCGGCGGGCATGCCCACGGCCCTCGCCATGGCCCCGTGCAGCTCGAGGAGGCTGACCCGGTCCCCCGCCCCGAGGTTCAGCACCTGTCCGGGCGCGTGCTCGGCGGCCAGGGCGAGCAGGATCCCGTCCACCACGTTGGTCACGTAGGTGAAGTCCCGGGTCTGGCCCCCGTCGCCGAGGATCGTCGGCTGGCGGCCGTCGAGCAGGGCCCGGGCGAAGATCGCGATCACGCCGGTGTAGGGCGAGTCGTCGACCTGGCGCGGCCCGAAGACGTTGAAGAAGCGCAGGCTCGTCGTGTGGAGCCCATAGCACTCGGCCCACACGCGCATGAGGTGCTCGCCCGCGACCTTGCCCGAGGCGTAGGGCGACAGGGGCCGCGGGACGAGCTCCTCGCGGAGGGGTAGGGCCTCGTGGTCGCCGTAGGCCGCCGACGAGGCAGCGAAGACCACCGCCTCCATGCCCTCGCTGCGGGCCGCCTCGAGGACGTTGAGAGTGCCGGTCACATTGACCGCGTAGCTGCGCTCGGGCTCGGCCACGCTCTGGGGCACGGACACCTGCGCCGCCAGGTGAACCGCGCGCTGGGCTCCCTCGGCAGCACGCCCCACGGCCGCGGCGTCGGTGACGCACCCCTCGATCAGCTCGACCCCCGCGGGGACGTTCTCGACGCGCCCCGAGGACAGGTCGTCCAGCACGCGCACCGCGTGCCCCTCCGCCAGGAGGCGCTCCACGAGGTGCGAGCCGATGAAGCCCGCACCCCCCGTCACCAGGACCGTGCTCATCGGGGCGATGGTAGTCTCCCGGCGCGCGCGAATCCCGCTCCCTACCGCCACCGAAACCCTCCCCGTGCCAGCCTCCTCGCCCTTCGACCCCCGCGCGCCGCTGCTGCGGAGCGAGCGCTGCCTGCTGGGGATCCCCTCGGTGGAGGGGGCAGAGGCGGTGCTCGACTACTACCTGCGCAACCGGGAGCACCTCGAGCCCTGGGAGCCCGCGCGGCCCACGGCCTTCTACTCGCCGGCATTCTGGGAGGCGCACCTGCGGCACAACTTCGAGGACTTCCGCCAGGGCACGAGCTTCCGCGCCGTGGTCACGCTCCAGGAGGAGCCGGGGCGCGTCGTCGGGGCCGCGAACCTCTCGAACATCGCCCGGGGCGTCTTCCTCTCCTGCCACCTGGGCTACTCCTTCGACGGGGTGGCCGGCGGTCAGGGGCTGGCCACCGAGGCGGTGGGCCGGCTCGTCCAGCACGCCTTCGAGGGGCTGGGCCTGCACCGGGTCCAGGCCGCCTACATCCCCGAGAACGTCCGATCAGAGCGCCTGCTCACGCGCCTGGGCTTCGAGCGGGAGGGGCTCGCCGAGCAGTACCTGTTCATCGGCGGCGCCTGGCGCGACCACGTCCTGACCGCGCGCCGCGCCCCTGGTTCGGTCCGCCCGATCCTGCCCTGAGCCGCGTCGCGGGCACGCGGGCCGTTGGCCCTGCGGGCAGCCCCGGAGATGGCCGAGGCCTCGGCAGGGATCCCGGGAGGAGGGCCCCCTGGCTGAGACCCCCCTGGCTGAGGTCCCCCTGACCGAGATCCCCCTGAGAAAGAGAGTGGGCCTGCCGGTCCCCACCAGCAGGCCCTGATCGACTCCAACGAGGGAGTCAGGATCCCCAGCGCAGCACGTGGCTGCTGGGGGGATCAGCGGGGAGCCGGAGAGCGACGAACGGGCCTCTTCGAGAATTCTCGAGTGCAGCCCCCGAGCGGCCGTGGGAGGCCCCCGAAAGGGGGCACGTCCCCTGAGGACGACGGTCAGGGATCTCGCGGCGAGCCGGGGACCAAGGGGGAGGGGGCCCGTCTCCGGGCCCCCTCGTCTCCTTCCTCATCTTCTGTTGTCGGCGACTCCCGTCGCCAGGCAGCCGGCCCCGGCAGGGGGGAGGCTGCCCTCTCATCTCACTGGCTCGTCTCCATGGGGCCGCGGGCGGGGCATGCGCCCGGGGCGCCCAGGGTTGGGGACCGAGGGCGCGCGGGGGTCGCGCGCCCGGGGTCCCCTGGAGGCACGAGGAAGAGCGTGAGGTCGGGCCAGGACCGAACGGCGAGAGCCCGAGAATCCCCCCCAAGATTGCTGGACGCCCTCGAACACACCCCGCTGACGGCGTCCGACGGCACCGCGGCGGGAGCGCCCGACGGCACCGCTCTTGGAGCGCCAAACTGCACCGCGCTTGGGGCGCCCCACGACACCGCGCCCTGGGCGCCCTACGACCCAGCGCGAGCGGCCTCTCCAAGACGCCATGGCGACGCCCTCTGGAGGCAGGGCGCCGCGCCCGGCCCACAAGGAAGCGAGCCCTCCCGAGGGAGAGCTCGCCGCCTGGATGTTGGGTGGGTCGTGATGATCGTCACCGCTCGCGCGGCGAGAGCACCAGCGAGCCGCCGCGCCTCTCCGAACGAGGGAGCGGCACGGCGTCCCGCATCGGGATCAGCCGAAGACGCCCGTACGCTGGGCCTTCCGGATCTCGCCCTCCTCGGCCCAGATGATCTCGCCCGTCTCGATGTTCACGAGCTGCAGGACCAGCTGGAAGTAGACGTCCTTGGTCTTCACGCCGGCGGTCTCGAGGGAGCGGCCCTTCTCCTTGGTGATGTCACGCAGGGCGCCGAAGAGGACGACGTCCGCTCCGAGCTGCTTGCCAAAGGCCTTGGCCTGAGCCGGGTCGACGCGGCCCGAGCCCTGCTGGAAGCGCACCTGCTGCTCGATCTCGGCCTGGCCCTGGATCTCGGCGACCACACGGAACTTGCCCTTGCCGACGAGGCTCGCGGTCATCTTGTCGCGCAAGCCGCCGAGATCGATGTGCTCGCCCGTGAGGTTCTCGATGCCCCCGAAGTAGAGGGCGATGCGCTTGTCGTCGCCCTTCCCCGAGTGGTCGAGGAAGTTCAGGCCCGGCGCTCCCATGAGGCTGTCGACCATCTCACCGGAGAAGGTCTGCAGGTCGGTGGAGCCCCAGGCGACGTTGACGGTCTCGGTGGCGGTGGCGTCCCCGTAGCTGGTGGAGCTGCAGGAGGCCGCGAGGAACAGGGGCAGGATCAGGAGGCACTTCATGGCTGGTTCGGGTCAGGTTGGGTTGCTGCTTCTGGTGTGGATCGATTTGCAAGGGCCGTGCCAGTGACTGCGCGGGCCCTGGTGGAGGGAGGCGGGCCAGGAACTCAGGGAACGGTCTCCGCGGCGGAGGGAACCTCGAGTCCGCCGACCCGGCGAGCATGGAGGTCGTTCCCGAGTGTCCGGGCGAGGACGAAGACCGTCTCGCCGGGGTCGAGCCGAATCGTGCCCAGGTCGGCCGTGAGGCCTCCAGGCACGGAGAGCGCGAGGGGGTGCACGCCCGGCGCCGCGTGGGTGATCGCCACCTGCCAGGTGTCCGGCAGGGTGCTCCAGCAGCGCAGGTCGGCACGCTCGGTGGCGATCGTCAGCACGTCGCCGAGGATGGCGGCGGCAGCGGCCGCGCCGTCCCCTCCCTCCTGCCGGGCTTGGCGCACAGCGGCCTGGCGCAGCTGCTGCTTCACCACGGTCCGGAGCAGGTTGCGGGCCGCCATCCAGGCGATCCGGTCGGCGAGGGACTCCTGGGCGAGGGCATGCACGGCCTCGATCTCAGCGCTGCGCACGGCGACGCCGGAGAGCGTCATCTCCAGGTGCTGGACCGGCTGGGGCCTGCGCTCGAGGCGAGGCAGCGCGAGGCTGACCGCGCCGTCGGGCGTGAGGATGTCCTGGCGCGCCTCGACCTTGACCGGGCCGCGGCCCACGCCGGCGATCAGCACGACGCGCGCCGCGCCCTCGGGCAGGGCGGCGGCCTCGCCATCGCGGGCCACGAGGCGCTCGAGCTCCTCCGCGCGTGCGAGCCGGGTCGCGCAGCGCTGCAGGGCCGGGCGGTGAACGGAGGGCGCCAGCCCCTTGGCCTCGAGCGCACTCCAGTCGATCCAGGCCTCGTCGTGCTCCTCGCGGAGCTCGTGGCCGATGGCGGACAGGAAGTGGGCGAGGCCGGCCCCGCGGTACTCCTTGTCGTAGAAGGTGCCCTCGGCCGCGAGCAGGCGGTTGGAGCGTCGAACCTCGACCAGGGTGTCCTCGAGCGCACCCAGCCCCAGGTAGGCGAGCCCCCACATGACGTGGAGCATCACGCGCTCGTAGCCCTCGCCCTGGTAGGTGGACAGGCCCTCGCTGAGGAACAGGCCGCTGAAGCCGGCCGCGAGGCTGCCAGGATCGAGCAGGCCCTGAGCCTCGAGCTCGGCGACGCTGGCGCCCGCCCGCTCGAACCAGCGAATGGCCTCCTCCCAACGCCCGTCGGTCAGGGCCACCGTGCCCGCCTCGGCCCCCGCCAGGAACTCGGAGGCGGTGGCCTCGGGGTCCCCGAACTCCTCCTCGGCCTGGGAGAACCGCCCGGCCTCGAAGTCCCGCAGCGCCGCGTCGGTCCGGTCGCGGTAGGTCGCGCACGAGCTGACGCCGGCGGCCAGGAGCCAGACGGCGGTCCTACGGCTGGTGGACCAGGAGGAGGACATGGGGACGCCGGGAGTGGACACGGGGTGGGGACGGAAGCGGGTGGAGCCCGCTCGGGCTCGCTCGAGCCAGAACAGGATCAAGCCCTGTGCCAGCCAAGTGCCACCGGACCCTACCAGCCAGCGGGGTGGAGCGCCTCCGGGCTGGCCCCCCGCGAGGAGGCCCCTAGAATGGTCCGCGGCATGCCCAACGCCCCCGCCCCC
>WTJQ01000226.1 GCA_011524785.1 Planctomycetota bacterium
GTCACGAGGACCCGGCAGCGCTCGAGAGCCTGCGGCCACTCCTCCCGCTCGAGGGCTGCTCCGGACCCCGCCCGCAGGCGGCAACCTCTCCCGGATTCGAGCGTGAGGAGCTGCACCTCCCCGCGCCAGAGCGACGCAAGGCCCTGCAGGACCGCGCCCGCCTCGTCGAGCTCGAGGTCGCGCCCGTCGTGGTCGTGGACCAGGGTCAGGACGTCGCCCTCGCACTCCCCGCGCAGTCGGGGGCGCCCGGCATTGGCCAGCTCCCCCACGAGCGCGGCGCGCTCCTCGGGCCATGGCCGGCGCTCCTGGCCGCGAGCGGCAGTCAGCTCCGCCCAGGCCGGAGAGGCCGCGAACGCGGCGTCGAAGGTCGCCTCGACGAGGGCCACGTCGTCGAGCTCCGCGCGGAGGGCGAAGGGGTCGAGCCCGCACCCGCGCGCGTGTCGCAGCAGCTCGAGCCCGAGGCGGTAGGGGTTCAGCCCCCCTGCCCCCACGGCCGTGGCGCGGGCATGGGTCCTGGCCGCCTCGCCGACCTCGTGCGAGGCCAGAGGACCGCCGGGTAGCAGCGTCGAGTGCCAGAGGGAGGCCCACCCCTCGTTGATGACCCGAGTCAGTCGGGGCGGCAGCAGCGCGTAGGCCTCCTCGCGAACGATGCGGACGAGGTCCCGCTCCCAGGGCTCCAGCTCGGCACGCTGCAGGAGCAGCCCCAGAAGGTCCGCCGGGGAGGTCGCCGTGCGGAAGCGTCCTGCGAGGACGAGGTCGGGGTCGAGGAGCTCGCTGAGGGGGTGCAGGCGATCGAGCAGGGACTCGACCGCGCGAGCTCCGACCTCCTCGACCCAGGCCTCGACGCGCGCGGCGTTGGAGGCCAGCAGCTCGGCCACCTGCGTCCCGAGGCCGGCGAACCAGCGGCTGTGGGCGAAGAGATCGGCGTGCCCGAGGACGTGCGCCATCACCAGGCGCTGCTCCGCGGGGTGGTTGCCCGCGTCCAGGGAGGCAATGGTCGGCTCCCCGAAGGTGACGAGCTCGAGGAGACGTGAGGCACCGAGCCGGCGGGCGCGCTCGAGACGGTTGAACTCCGCGCCGAAGCGCCAGGACCTGTGCCGGCGCGGATAGCCGCCTCGCGCGGCGAGCGCATGGAGCTCACGACTCGGGAGCGCCTGGAAGCGCACGGGGCCCGGCCGGAGGCCAGCCTCGAGAGCAGTCGCCTCCAGGGTCTCCGCGGTCCTCGCGAGATCCAGCCCCAGCCCGACCGTCTCGATCACCGGCCCCTCCCGAGGAAGGCGTGCAGCGCCGGCCCGAGGTCCTCGACCCCTTCGATGGCGGCGATGGCCAGGCCCTCGTGTTCGCCGAGAGCCGCCCGGAGCTCGTGGCCGAACTGACCCGAGCCCCACTCGCTCCGGACCTGTCCATAGGCGAATTGGTTGAGCAGCGGGAGCAGCTCCTCCTCGAGGAGGCTCAGGCAGTGCCGCGTGTCGCGCAGGCTCCAGTTGTCCCCGTCGGAGAACTGGAACCCGTAGAGGCTCCAGCGCTCCGGTGGGAAGTCGCGCCGGATGCGCTCGAGCATCAGCTCGTAGGCGGAGGAGATCCGCGTCCCCCCGGCCTCGCGGATGCGGAAGAAGGTGTCCTCGTCGACGACGTGGGCCGCCGCGTCGTGGACGATGTGGACGACCTCGACGTGCGCGTACTGGCTACGGAGCCAGGCGTCGATCCAGAAGGCCTGCTGCCGGACGAGCTCCTTCTGCTCCCTCCCCATGGAGCCGGAGACGTCCATGACGAGGAACACGGCGGCCGCGCTCCGCCGCGTCCTGGCGGGACGTTCGGCGCGGAAGACCTGATCCTCGGCATGCACCACGGCTGGATCCCCGCCGGCAGCGGCGGCGCGCCGCATCGCCCTGCGGCAGGTCCTCCGCACGTCGCGGAGTCCGCTGGGCCCGCGCTCCGAGCGCCCCGTCCAGCGCCGCCCGTCGGCAGTCGCGGCGTGCTGATCCCGCGGCTCGATGCGCGGGAGCTCGAGCTCCTCGCCCAGCAGCGCCGCGAGTTCGGTGCGCGTGAGGTCCAGGCCGTGCGTGGCCGCGCCGTCCCCTGGACCGCCGC
>WTJQ01000594.1 GCA_011524785.1 Planctomycetota bacterium
ACCCGACGATTGTGACCCATCGGTCGGGGCGATGGTGCGCTCGACCGCCTCGCGCCAACGCTTCCACGCAAAGGATCTGTCGCCTCGGGTCATCGGGAGGGTCTTCGTGACCTCGGCGCCCTCCGGATGCGACGCCGCCGCCGACACGGGCGCGACGGCCGCGAGGCTTCCGACCCTGCCTCCCACGCGCAGGGCCCTGCTCGCTGGGGTCGCCTGGGCCCTGACCCTGCTGGCCCAGCCGGGACTGCTGACCGCGGACGGGGTCGGCGTGCTCGGGTTCGCGGCCCTCGCTCCCTGGGCCGTGGCGGCTGCCGCCCCCGGGCCGCGCGCCGATCGAACCCTCTGGCTCGTCACGGCCCTGGGCCTGATCGGCTGGTTCGCGTGGATGCGGTACCTGCTCCCGTGGCTCCTGCCGGTGATGGGGCTGATCCCCGCCCTCTGGATCCTCCTGGGGGTGCGCGTCACGCGCGGGCTGGCGCTCCACGTTCCACTGGCCCTGGCGTGCCCGGCCGGCTGGCTGGTGGGGGAGGTCCTCCGATTCGTCCTGCCCGAGCCCCTGAGCTTCGGCTGGTGGCGGCTGGGCGTGCTCGTGCACGACCTCGAGCCCCTGAACGGCAGCGCCCGCGTCTGGGGGACCTGGGGCCTGTCCTGGGTGCTCGCCGCCACCTCCGGCCTCGTCGCCGACCTCTGGCTGGCTCGCGGCCGCGTGCGCCCCTCGACCTGGGGGCTCGGCCTGGGCCCTCTGGCCCTGGGCCTCGTCCTGGGCATGGTCACGCAGCCGCCGGCCACGCGGCCCGGGCCCCGCGTCCTGCTCGTGACCCCCGGGCTGGAGCAGAGCCTCAAGGCGTTCAGCACGGACCGCCTCTCGACCCACTACGTGGATCCGGTCTCCCTGACCCTCGACGGGCTCGAGGCGGCCGGGGACGAGGTGCCCGACCTCGTCTGCTGGGGGGAGACGATGCTGCCCGCCCGGCTGGTCGCTCCGGAGGCCCTGGAGGGGGCTCGACAGGGGGCGAGCCGCCCCGCGTGGGCGGGCGCACCCTGGTCGCTGGACGAGCTCGAGGCGGCGGACGCCTTCACCTCGGCACTCGTCGAGGGGATCCTCTACGGACGCGCCTCGCGGGTGCCGACCTCCCTCGGCCTCGCCCTCTCGGCTCGCAAGGCCCCCTTCGTGGACGCCGTCGAGGCCGGCCGCGCCGTCCTGCCGGGCGGCGTCTCGCTCCTCACCGGCATCGAGGAGGTGGTCCTCCACGAGGGGGCCCTGCGGCGCCGCAACGCCGCCGCGCTCTGGACCCCCGGCGGCGAGCGGGCGGCCACGGTCGCCAAGACCTGCCTCGTGCCCGCGGCCGAGGACCCCGCCGGCTTCACGGAGCTGCCGTTCCTCCTCGACGCCCTCCTCGCGGTGGGGGGCTACGTCCCCGACTTCGTGGCCGGGACCGAGCAGGGGGTCGTCTCGTTCCCCACGCGCGAGGGGCCGCCGGCGAGCACCGCCGTCGTGATCTGCTACGACAACGTCTTCGACGGCCCCTTCCACTCCCCCCTGAGCCGGGAGCCCGTCGACTTCTTCACCGTCCTGTCGAACGAGGCCTGGTACGAGGACAGCGTGGAGATGGACCACATGGTGGCCTTCTCGCGGCTGGCCGCCCTCGCCTCGGGGCGGGCCGTGGCCCGGGCCACGAACTCCGGCGCCTCGGTGGTCCTGGGGGCCGACGGTCGGCTGCTCGCGGAGCTGGCCCCGGGCGGCCAGCGGCGCATGGCTCGCGGCACCCTGGCCTGTAGGGTCCCGATCCCCGAGGACGAACGGGCCCTCACGGTCTGGGTCCGGACGGCGCGGCTCCAGCCCCTCGTCTGGATGCTGCCCGGGCTGCTGGGGCTGCTGCTTGCGCGGCGGGCCCGGACGCGGGTCCCGCGCGGCGCCTGAGCCACTGCTTCGGAGGACCTGCGGGGGCGCTCTGCGGCGATCAGCGGTTCGGCAGGCTGAGAACGCGGCGCCCAGCCAGGGCCCGTGCGCCGCGTGTCCCCGGAGCAAGCTCGGACGAGGCCCGCACGGCTCCGGACCCGGATGGATCCGGACCTCCTCCTGGCCCCGGATTCGGGCCCTCGGGTCTGGTTGACCGGCCTCGGGACCCTGCCTATA
>WTJQ01000276.1 GCA_011524785.1 Planctomycetota bacterium
GTCGAGAGGCTCGCGCGCGTGCCCACGCTCGCGGTCCAGCGGAACCACACGTCGCGCTCGATCTGGGCCGTTCCGGCAGCGCTGCACAGGGGGTCGAGGATCCCGTCGGTCGTTGCAGTCGTGTTGTCGAAGGCGAAGGTCCCCGACCCGGCGATCGGAGTCGCCAGGGAGCAGTCGTCCGCGCCCTGGGCGCGGAGTGACCCGGTCAGTCCGAGGGCGAGGAGGATGGAGAGGGAGGGGTGCATGGAGAGCCCTTGGGCCTGCCTCACAAGTACCACGGCGGCCGACCAGCGCAAGGGCGCGGGCTCGACCTCCAGCCCCGACGGCCCAGCCTTGCACAGGCCTCCGCTCGGGCAGGTCTGCCCGATGTTGATCGGTCGGGCAAGGGGGCACGCTCAGCGCGGGTTCGCGGCCCCACTTCCATGCGCCCGAATGAGCGCGGGGCGAGGCGCTCGTCGCACCTCGCCCCGCGGAAGCCGTGGAGGCCCCGGTCTCAGAACGTGACCGAGACCCCGTCCGAGAAGTTCGAGGTCCCGCCGACGTCCCGGTACCACAGCTGGAAGTTCCAGGTCGCTCCGGAGACGATCACGCCGCCCGGAGGCGTCGGCAGCACCGCCAGCACGTCGAAGCCCGAGCCCACCGTGCTGGTGCCCGCGAGGTTCTGGAAGACCCCGGCAGCGTCGAACTTGCCGATCGAGTTCAGGCCCGGGCCGGCGGTCGTGGTGTAGCGCCCGATCGGGGCGGACAGGCACAGCAGCCCGTCACTGACGGGGATGCCTGAAGGGATGTTGGCGGCCGCCACGAGGAAGATCCCGAACTGGTCGAAGGGGCCGCCCTCCGCCTCGAGGTGATAGACCCCCGCGCCGCTCTGGTCCGAGCTGGCCAGGGTCACCGGGTTGCCCGTGGAGTTCGGGTTGGCGGGCGAGCAGAACAGGGCCGGTCCGCCGCCCCCGTCGAACTCGACGATGTAGCTGTTCGTCCAGGCGTTGAAGGACTGGATGTCGTTCCACTCCCCGTTCCCGAACATCTCGGCGGTGTTCTCGCCAGCCGGGTTGTCGTTCGGCTCGCCCGCGGCCCAGTTGTCGAAGGTGAAGGCCTCGCCGGTGACCCACTCCCAGCCGCCAGTCGGCTCGGAGTAGGAGGACGAGGACGTGTTCTGGTACAGCCCGATCCAGGGCCGAGTCACGCTCAGGTTGCCCATGATCCAGTCGAGCTCGGCCTGGTCCCGGATCGTGACGAGGTGCCCGGTGAAGCTGCCGAAGGTCATGGACTCGGCCGCGGCTCGCGCGGTGTCCCAGTCCGTGGCCTGGTTCACGACGTAGTAGGCGTGCCCGTTGTTCGGGTTCACGACCGGGGCGTCGATGGAGATCTGCAGGTCGGAGAGCCCGACGATGCCGGCGTCCCAGGTCTCGATCTGCACGAGGTAGGACTGCCCCGCTGTCAGGCCGACGGTCAGGTTCGAGGCCCAGTTGGTCCCGTTGCTCATGGCACACGCATCGTCGTTGCCGGCGATGCAGATACCGCCACACGCGCTGCCATCGAACACGCGGATGATCGTGTCGAAGTCGCTCCCGCAGGTCTCGAAGACGTGGACGTCCGACGTGGCGGGCGTATACGTGAACCAGATGTCCTCGAAGCCGTCGCGCGAGACGCAGGACCCGTCGTAGTAGAAGGAGTCACTGAAGCCCGTCAGGTCGAAGGGGTTCGAGCCGAGGTTGGCCGTGAGCGGCGCCGAGCAGTCGTCGCCCTGGGCCTGGGTGGCCCCGGCGAGGAGGAGGAGAGTGGGGAGGAGGAGGAGTCGCATGGTCTGGCGATGGCTGGAGGCCTCTCAATGGATACCACGCCTGGCTCAGGACGACCCGTAATGAGCCTGTCCGGGCCTCGAAGGCGGGGCGATCAGGGCAGGAGCACCCTCAGCAGCCGGCTGCGCGCCGTGACGAACAGCACGCCGGGCTCCGGTCCGAGACACACGTTCGTGGGGGCCTCGGGCAGGGGGATCGAGCCCAGGATCGCGCCATCGGGCCCCAGCAGCACGAGCCCCTCGCGCGCCGTGGTCCAGATCCAGCCCTCGGGCGTGACGCACATGCCGTCGCAGAGGGACTCGGTCTCCCACAGGGGCTCGGGGTCGAGGCCCGTGGCGGTCACGCGGTAGGCCCGCACCTTGGCGGGGCCCTCTCGCAGCGCCTCTACGGGGTGGGACGGGTGCCCGCCGGTGTCCGCGACGTACAGGGTGGCACCGTCCGGGGAGAGGGCGACCCCGTTGGGCATGCACAGGCCGTCGAGCAGCAGGTCGACCGTGCCGTCCGCGGGGTCCAGCCGGTAGACCCCGTTGAAGGGGAGCTCGCGCCCCTCGGTCTGACCCGGCAGCCCCCAGGGGGGATCGGTGAACCAGAGCACGCCGTCGTCGCCCTCGACGACGTCGTTGGGGGAGTTGAAGCGACGCCCGTCGTAGCGATCCGCCAGGACCGTGAGGGTGCCGTCGGGCTCCTCGCGCACGAGGTCGCGCGCCCCGTGACGACAGGTCAGCAGCGCGCCGCTCGCGGAGAGCAGGTTGCCGTTGGGCTGAGGGGCCTCGCGGAGGAGTTCGACGCCGCCGGCCTCGCTCCACAGGAGCAGCCGGCCGGCGGGGATGTCGCTGAAGACGAGGGCGTTCCTCCCGGGCAGCCACGCAGGCCCCTCGGTGAAGCGGAGGTCCGTGGCGAGGGTCTCGACGGTGGCCGTCGACAGGTCGGGCGGGGTGGGGGCGTCCGGACCGATGCAGGCCCCGAGCAGTCCCAGGAGGAGGAAGCAGCGCATGGGGGCTCCACTATGCCGAGCGGACGCTTGTTCGGCGCTCGCGAGCTTGCTCCTCTGACCAGATGCCTCGCGGCTCCGCAGCTCGCCTGGGGGTCATCGCCCTCGCTCTTGTCCTCGCGCTCTCCCTGGGCTCCCTGATCGTGCCGGGGGCGGGTTCTCGTGCTGTTGGGTCCTTGTCCCTCGGTCACGACCCCCTCGTGCTCGCGGCGGAGCTCGAGGGGGGCGATCCGGTGGACCTCGGAGTGGGGACCGAGGAGGGATCCCAGGGCGGCACTCGAGAGCTCGTCGATCTGCCTGAGCCGCGGCGCGAGGGCCTGCTCGATCCAGACGCTCGACGCCTGCAGGCCGGCCTCACCCTCGGGCTCGCGAACGGTCTCGAGACCTGGCTGAAGGTCGAGGGGGCTGCGACCGAGTCGGTCCCGGAAGCGGACCCCCGGGACCAGAGGCACCGTCGCGTCGAGGACCTGGACTGGGCGACACTCCTCGACGAGCTCCGTGACGACGACGTCCGCTGGAACGCGACCTATGCGGGCCGGGAGCTCCTGGACCGCTGTTGGGATGGCCGTATCTCGGAGGAGCAGTGGGCAGCGGCCGAGGCCCGGTTGGCTTCCGGGGATCGTCAGCAGGAGATCCTGGTCACGGGGCTCCTGATGCGCATGGTCACCCGGTCGGCGGAGCCTGGTCTTCCACCGCGACCCCTTCATCCGGTGCTTCGCCAGCGCGCGCTCGCATGGCTCGACGGGTCTCCCTCAGTCGGTTTCTACTGCGCCCTGAACACGGGACGAGGTCTCGCAACCCGGGTGTGTATGATCCACGTGAGCGAGCTCCAAACTGAGCTTGGGACCATTGCCGGTCAGGTTGGACACCGGGCACGCTTCCGGGCGGCGTTCGTGCTGGGAGCCACGGGCAGGACCGCCTGGAGCAAGACCGTGGGGGAGGCCCTCGTCCCACACCTGCGCTCGAACCGGATCCAGGGCGATGCCTGCATGGCGCTCCACGCCCTGAAGCAGCTCGGCCCGTTCGTCGCGCCGCAGCTTGCGCTGGCCCGGGCCGGCGCGGATCCGCAGCAGGCTCGCTGCATCGACGCTCTGCTGGCCGAGTGCGATGAGATCGGCTCGGGCGCGTCCGTGGACCTGCGCGGCGTGAGCTGGAGGACTCGCTCTCCGCTGGAGCACTGGTCCTACGTCCCCGGCTGGGACTCGACCCGCGTCGCGCCCTGGATCCGGAAGGACTGACCCACCTTCCGGCGGACGACCTGCAACCGCTCTCTGATCTGCGCGTCTTCCCGGGTGGGTGGGGGAGGCGGTGGCCTACGCGCAGCCTCGCGCTGGCCCCGACGCCCTACCGCAGCTGGGCCATGAGGAACCCCAGCTCCTCCGCCGCCTGCCGGACCAGCATGTGCATGGGCCGTCCGGCCCCGTGCCCCGCGCGCTTCTCCACGCGGATCAGGATGGGTGCCTCCCCGGACTGGGCGTGCTGCAGCGCCGCCGCGTACTTGAAGCTGTGCAGGGGGACCACCCGGTCGTCCCGGGCCGCGGTGGTGACGAGGACCGGCGGGTAGGGCGCGTCGGTGCGGACGTTGTGGACCGGTGAGTACGCCAGCAGCGCGCGGAACTCGTCCGCGTCGTCGGCGGTCCCGTAGTCGCTCGCCCAGGCCCAGCCGATCGTGAACATGTGGTAGCGCAGCATGTCCATGACCCCGACCGCGGGGATGGCAGCCCCGAACAGGTCCGGCCGCTGGTTGAGGACGGCGCCCACCAGGAGCCCGCCGTTGCTGCCCCCGCGCAGGCTCAGGTGCTCGGGGGAGGTCCAGCCGCTCGCGCAGAGGTGCTCGGCCGCGGCGATGAAGTCGTCGAAGACGTTCTGCTTCCGGAGCTTCGTGCCGGCCAGGTGCCACTCCTCGCCGTACTCCCCGCCGCCGCGCAGGTTGGCGACGGCGTACAGGCCGCCGGCGTCCAGCCACGCGATGGTCGAGGGGCTGAACCCCGGGGTCAGCGAGATGTTGAAGCCCCCGTAGCCGTAGAGGATCGTCGGCACGTCCCCCGTGGGCTCCACGTCCTTGCGATGCACGAGGAACATGGGGACCCGCGTGCCGTCCTTGCTGGTGACGAACACCTGCTCGGTGGTGTACGCCCCTGCATCGAAGTCGACCTCGGGCGCGCGCCACAGGGTGGCCTCCCCCGTGGCGACGTCCAGGCGGTAGATGCCGCCGGGGTCCGTGTAGCTCGTGAACCGGAAGAAGGTCTCCGTGTCCTCGCGCTCCCCGCCGAAGCCGCCCACGGAGCCGATGCCCGGGAGCTCCAGCTCGCGCAGGAACGCACCCTCGAGGTCGTACTGGCGCACCACCGACTGCGCGTCGCGGAGGAACTCGGCGATCAGCGTGTTGCCCACCACGGAGACGCCCTCGAGGGTCTCCTCGCCCTCAGGGACCAGCTCCTCCCAGGCCGCGGGCTCGGGGTGGTTGCGGTCGATGCGGACCACGCGCTTGCGGGGAGCGTCGAGGTCGGTGACGAAGGTGAAGCGGTCCCCGTCCGACAGGAGCATCGAGAAGTCCGCGACGAGGTCGGGCACCAGCTCCTCGACGGGCTGCTCGGGGTGCTGGAGGCTCTTGAGGAACACGCGGTTGCGCGGATCGGTCCCCTGGCGGATCGAGAGGACCAGCCAGCTGCCGTCGTCCGTCACGCGGGCCCCGAAGCTCCACTCCGGGTGGTCGGGACGCTCGTAGACGACCTCGTCCTCGGACTGGGGCGTGCCGAGGCGGTGGAAGCAGAGCTTGGGCGCACGGTTGACCTCGAGGAGGGCATCGCCCTCCGGCTCCTCGTAGCGCGAGTAGAAGAAGCCGCTGCCGTCGTGCAGCCAGGCCGGCCGGCTGAACTTGATCCAGTCGAGCTGCTCGGGGAGGTCCTCGCCGCGCTCGACGTCGCGGATGCGCCAGACGTTCCAGTCGGAGCCGCCGTCCGCGATCCCGTAGGCCATGTAGCGCCCGTCCTTGCTGAACGAGGTCCCGGCGAGCGCCTTGGTGCCATCCTCGGAGAGCGCGTTGGGATCGAAGAGGACGCGCGCCTCTCCGTCGAGGGAGTCCATCGCCATCAGCACGCTCTGCGCCTGCATCCCGTCGTTGCGGGAGACGACCCAGCGGGGACCGCGCTTGCGGGGCATGCTGATGCGCTCGTAGTCCCACAGCGTGGTCAGCCGCTCCTCGAAGGCGGCGACCTCGGGCAGTCCGTCGAGGTAGCCGTGGGTGCGCTCGTTCTGGGCATCGATCCACGGCTCGAGACGGGCGTCCTCGGAGTCCTCCATCCAGCGGTAGGGGTCCGCGACCTCCACGCCGTGGAGCGTCTCGACCACGTCCTCCCGTGCCGTTGGCGGGAGCTCGGCCAGCGGAGCCGTCACGTGGCACGAGGAGGCGGCGGCGAGGAGGACGAGGAGGGCGCGGGGCTGGGGGACCATGGAGTGGAGGATAGGGCTCCTTCCAGGGCGGCATGGCTCGGGTGACGCTGGTGCTTGCAGTTCCCTTGCAGGGCGTTCGAAGGCTGGCTGGCCAGTGGGGGGAGAGCCACTCCCAACGCATGGGGGGCTGCTCGCGTCGCCGGGGCTCCAGGAACGAGACCAACGGAGTCCGGAGGCGTTGTGGACCTGCGAGCCCCGACCGAAGATGGCCCTCTGAACATGCTGCTGCCCCTGCTCCTCTCCCTCGCGCCCCTGCAGGGGCCGCCCCAGACCGGCCTGCCCCTCCGCCCGCGCCGGCCCAACATCGTCCTCGTCCTCGCCGACGACTTCGGCGTGGACCTCGTCGGGGCGTACGGCGAGGGGACGGACCCTCCCTGCACGCCGACGCTCGACGGTCTCGCTCAGGAGGGCCTCCTGTTCCGGAACGCGTGGACGAACCCGATCTGCACGCCCAGCCGCGCCGCGGCCCTGACGGGCCGCCACGGCTTCCGGACGGGCGTCGGGAGCGTGGGCCAGGGGTCCGAGCTCCCCCTCGCCGAGACGATCGTGCCGGAGGCGCTCCCCGACTACGCGAGCAGCGCCGTCGGGAAGTGGCACCTCGCTCGTGGCAGCAGCGAGCCGCAGGACCATCCCAACGACAGCGGCTTCCAGCACTATGCCGGCGGACTGGGTGGTGGCGTTGGCGACTACTTCTCGTGGACGAAGGTGGTGGACGGACAGAGCTCCGTCTCGACGACCTATGCGACCACCGACACCGCGGACGAGGCCATTGCCGCGGTGCTGGCGATGCCGGAGCCCTGGTTCCTGTACGTGTCGTTCAATGCCCCGCACGCGCCGTTCCACGTCCCGCCGGCCTCCGTCTGCGCGCTGCCCTCCTGCGGCAGCACCTGGTGTGCGAACCTCCCCAACAACCCCTCGAACCGTGACCGGGGCAAGGCGATGGTCGAGGCCATGGACGCCGAGCTGGGCCGCGTCCTCGAGGTCGTGGACGCCCTCGACCCGGACGCCTTCGTGTTCTTCATGGGGGACAACGGCACGGCCGGCCAGCTCTCGGAGGCGCCCTTCGCGAACGATCACGCCAAGGGCACCGTGTACGAGGGTGGCGTCAACGTGCCGCTGATGGTCCGCGGTCCTGGAGTCGTGCAGGGGGAGTGCGCAGGACTCGTGTCCAGCGTCGACCTCTTCACGACGTTCACCGACCTCGCGGGCTTCCCGGCCGTGACCGAGGACTCGCGCTCGCTCGTGCCGTACTTCCGCAACCCGGGGCTCTCGCTGCGGGAGTTCGTCTACGCGGAGCGCTTCTCGCCGAATGGCGGCGCGCCGCCCTTCGCGGATCACCGCAGGGCGGTCCGCGGGGCGCGCTACAAGCTCCTGCGGCAGACTGGCCAGCCCGACGAGCTGTACGACCTGCTCGTCGATCCGTTCGAGACCGTGGACCTCCTCCCGAACCCGACCCCGGACCAGCAGGCGGCCTACGCCGAGCTGGTCGCGGAGCTCGTGCGCCTCGGGGTGGACTGAGCGCTCAGGCGATCGGAGTCCGCGCGCCGAGGCGATCGGTCAGAGCCTCCACCTGCCCGCGTGCCGTAGCCATGAGCTCGTCGATCAGGGCCGCCACGGTGGGGAGCTCCCGGACCAGGCCCACCCCCGAGCCGGACGGGAGGATGCCCTCCTCGACGCTTCCCTCGACGCAGCCGAGGCGGGCGCGGTCGGTGCCGCGGGCGGCGCGCAGGTCCTCGGCGCTCGCGCCCTCGCGGGCGAGCTCGACCATGTGCTGCACCGCCGGGGTCGCGAGCCCGCGGCTGATCTTGCCCTCGGGGCCGTAGAGGACCGCGTCCTCCGAGCCCGCGGCCACGAGGCTCTGCTTGAACGCGGCGTGGGCCTCGCACTCCTGGGTGGCGACGAAGCGCGTCCCGAGCTGGACGGCGCTCGCGCCGAGGGCGAGCGCCGCGGCGACCCCGCGGCCGTCCGTGATCCCGCCCGCGGCCACGACCGGGATCGGCACGGCGTCCACGACCTGGGGAACCAGCGATAGGGTCGCGAGACCCTGGGGACGCACGTGGCCCCCGGCCTCGTTGCTCTCCGCCACGACGAAGTCCACGCCGGCAGCGTGCGACTTCTGTGCGAGGCGCGCGGAGGGCACGACGTGGCCGACCAGCAGTCCCGCCTCCTTGAAGGTCGAGGTCCACTTGGCCGGCGACCCGGCCCCCGTGATCACGACCGGCGGGCGCTCCGCGAGGATGACGTGCGCCAGCTCCTCGACGCGGTCCGCGCCGTCCGCGCGCAGGAGGATCAGGGGCAGGTTGACGGCGAAGGGGCGCTCGGTCCGCTCCCGGACCGCGTGGATGTGCCGTCGCAGCTCGCGTGGGTCCATGGTGGCCGCACCGAGGACGCCGAGGCCACCCGCCTCGCTGACGGCCGAGGCCAGGCGACTTCCACTGACCCAGGCCATGCCGCCCTGGACGATCGGGACGGAGAGGCCCAGGGTGCTGGTCAGGTCGGTGAGCATGGGGAGGTCCTCTCGCACAGAATCCACGATCCTATGGCGTCACTGCGATCCGTGGGGATCGGATCGGCAGAACGCGGAGTCCCACCGCCACCGACCCCAGCACGTGGGGAGGCGTGGACGAGTGGCGCAGCTGGTCCTTCTCGACCAAGGACTTCTGGGT
>WTJQ01000638.1 GCA_011524785.1 Planctomycetota bacterium
CCGGGAGGGCGGAGAGCAGGGCCGGCGCGGCCAGCAGGCCGGCGGCGGTGAGCAGTCTGTGGTTGGTGTTCATGGCTGTGGGGCCCGTGGGCCGGTTCCCGAAGGAGCGTCAGTTGATGGTGAAGGTCTGCTGGATGGAGCCCGACATCTCCATGTAGTTCTCCATGTCCATCTGCTGGCCGCCGGCGTCCATCGACATGGACATGTCCATGCTGACGCCCATCTCGCCCTCCAGGCTGAGGCCGCCGGGGAGGCCGGCCGCGGCGTTCCAGAGGAGCTCGCCCTTGGCCTCGAGGGTGAGGTTCACGTCGACCGCGCCGATGTCCATCTCGATCGGCATCTCGGGCGGCAGGCTCTCCTCCATGCTCTCGCGGATCATGTCCGAGAGGTCCGACACCGAGTCGATCTCGAGCTCCAGCTCGATGACCGCCATGCGGACGTCGTCGACGTCGCGGTAGCCCGTGAGCTTGCCGGTGAAGGAGCCCTCGAGGGCGCCGTCCATCAGCTGGCGCAGGTTGGTGAACAGCTCGGCGTCGGGGCCCATGGACATGCCCGCGTCCCCGCCGTCCATCTCGATCTCCAGGTGCAGGTCGCCACAAGGAGCGAAGATGCCGAGGAGGGCGCTGGTGTCGATGTCCCAGGAGCCTCCCTCGGACACCTCCTCGCCGGGGAGCAGGCCGGCGAGCCAGGCGTGCGCGTCGTGATCCTCGAGGAGGGAAGCATCCCCCTCCTCGTCGTCGGCCCACGAGACGGCGTACTCGCCGTCCTTCCAGGCGAAGGCCACGGTCTTGCCCTCGAGGGGGGAGGTCCCGCGGCCGCCGACGGTCTCGTCCTGGCCCTGGCCCATCATGTCCATGGCCATCTCGGTCGAGACCTCGGACAGGATCGTGTTGAAGGTCCGCTTGAAGGCGGTGGGGCTCGCTCCGTCGACCTTCTGGATCTCGTCGGTGAAGGAGACCTCCATGGTGTTGGCCATCTCCATCTCCATCTCCATGGGCATCTCCTGGCCGTTCATGGACATGGACATGTCGTCGAGGGAGTTCTCCGAGACCATCGTGTAGGTCATGGACACGCTCGCGCCCGCGGTGGGGGCGAAGGCGATCCGGTCGCGGACCGGGAGGGCGGAGAGCAGGGCCGGCGCGGCCAGCAGGCCGGCGGCGGTGAGCA
Organism: Planctomycetota bacterium; assembly: GCA_011524785.1. Taxonomy (GTDB): domain Bacteria; phylum Planctomycetota; class UBA1135; order UBA1135. The sequence goes on from WTJQ01000638.1 coordinate 1,168, forward strand.
GCTTGTGGTTGGTGTTCATGGCTGTGGGGCCCGTGGGCCGGCTCCCGGCGTCGGGGAGGGCCGCTGGACTTCGGGCGAAGCAGCATACGGCCGCTCGTGGCCGTGCTTTCGCCTCAATCCCTCCGAGGCCTCTGGGGCGGCCTCCAGTGGCCCAGACACGGTCGGGGGCGCGCTGGCAGGGGGCGCGGGACGCGTTGAGACGGGATCCTCGGGTGGGAACGGGTCCGGGACCGCCTAGACTGCTCGGCGTCGGCCGCCTCGCGTCAGGCTTCCCAAGCGACCCCAGCACCTCGCCCAGCGCCATGAAGATCGCCATCGAGTACTGCACCAACTGAAACTACCTGCCCCAGGCGGTCGGTCTGACCGCCGAGCTCAAGCAGGCCTTCGACGACGCCGAGGTGTCCCTCGTCGAGGGGAAGGGAGGGGTCTTCGAGGTCACCGTGGATGGGTCCACGGTGTTCTCCAAGGCGGCCCTGGGCCGATTCCCGGCCTATCAGGAGGTGCCCCTCCTGATCACGATGGGCTGAGGATCCACCTCGCCATCGGCCCTTCTTGAGGGGCAAGGCACCACTCGTCGCGCCCGAGCGCTCAGAGCGCGTAGGCCACGAGGGCGAGGACCAGCACCAGCAGGAAGGCCGTGGTCGCTGCCGGCACGCTGCCGCGGCGCGAGGTGGTGGAGGAGAGGTCGCTCATCGCTGCGCCCCAAGCCTGTCCCAGATCGCGGATCCTGTGTTGGGATTTCCCCGAATCCCTTCTCCGTAGGGATCCTGTATCAGGAATCCCCATTCCTGGGCGGCTGAGCGGGTTGGGGCCACCTCGGCGGCTATCCTGAGGGCTTGGCGAGGCTCGGTCGGGGCCCGCGGGCTGCACAAGGGCCCGCGCCCGCGCCCGCGCCCGCGACCCTCGCCCGCCTGCCGATCCCCGCACGGACGAAGATGGCTCGATCCACCACCAAACAGG
>WTJQ01000126.1 GCA_011524785.1 Planctomycetota bacterium
GCGCCAGCTCCAACTTCTCGGACGCCGTGTCCGTCCAGTTCTGAGCTGAGACTCCTCGAGGGGCGTCCGGGCCGGAGAACGGCTCGGGCGCCCCTCGCCCCTTGCGGGCACCCCCAAGATGCGCGGCCTCCTCACGGCCCCGCGCAGGCGCCCCTCGACGAGGCGCGGCGCCGTCCCACCCCGAACACTCCAGTGCCCTTCGCCCTGGAGCCATCAACACCCCTTACCTCCAAGCGTCACCATGCGCACTCTTCCCCTCATGCTCTCCGCGGCCGCCCTGGCCGCGCCGGCCTTCGGCCAGCTGACCTTCCGCCTCGTCGCGACCGTCGACGTGGACTCCACCGCCAACGGCGCGAACCCCGAGTTCATCGGGACCAACCCGGCCGCCGTGGCCTGGGACGGCACCGACCTGTATCTCGCCGGGTTCAACAACGCCCCGAACCCCTTGGACGTCGGCATCTGCCGGATCGCGGACGCCCTCGGCGCCGCGGTCGCCCAGCCTGCCTTCGGCGTCCAGGCCTCCACTCCCTCGTTCCGGGGCTTCTCGGGCCTCGACATCTCGGGCGGGACCGTCCTTGCCAGCTACGACGTCGGTTCGCCCCATCCCGACGGCATCACGGCCTGGAACGGCGCCACCGGAGGCGCCCTCTGGTCGAAGAACGCGCGCGGCGGCTCTGGCGTGGCCTTCGATCCGGGCTTCGCTGGGACCGGGGCCGGAAGCGGCGCGGCCTGGACGACCTTCGGCTCCGGCCGTCGCTCCCTCCAGGACCTCGCGAACGGCTCCGACATCTACGACAGCTCGAACGGCATGGTCTTCGACGCGGGCGTGGGCTTCTTCTGGCGCTCCATGGCCTTCGACGACGCCACCGGCGACATCTACCTGCGCGAGGGCAACAACCTGGTGAAGGGCACCCGCTCGGGCGCCAACGCCATCTCGGGCACGAGCGTTCCCTACGACCCGCTCGACGAGGACTTCATCGCCGGCCAGAACTGTGAGTTCATCGACGGCGAGGCTGGCCGCATGGTCGTCTTCAACAACCGTGAGTTCACCAACACGGGTCAGGACTTCGAGGCGAACATCTTCATCGAGCTCGCCAGCGGCGGCCAGATCCCCATCGTCTGGGACGGCCTGATCGCCAACACCGGCAACGCCTGGTACGACTTCTCCTGGCACGGCCCCTCCAACACCCTGGCGGTCATGGACTTCGCCAACCGCGACGTCCACATCGTCGAGGTGCTGCAGGGCCTGGGCACCAACTACTGCACGGCGAACGCCAACAGCACGGGCAACCCGGCGGTCATCTCCGCCACGGGCAGCGCGGCCGCGGCCGACAACCTCCTGACGCTGATGGTCGAGGACATGCCCAACGGCCAGTTCGCCTACTTCGTCTGCGGCCAGGCCTCGGGGTTCATCTCCGGTCCGGGTGGCTCGCAGGGCAACCTCTGCATCCTGGGTCAGCTCGGCCGCTTCCGCAGCCAGCTGCAGAACTCCGGGCAGACCGGCTCGGTCTCGATCGACGTGGACCTGACGCAGATCCCCCTGAACCCGGTCGTTGCCGTGCAACCCGGGGACACCTGGTTCTTCCAACTCTGGTACCGCGACAACAACCCCGGCCCGACCTCCAACTTCTCGGACGGTCTCCAGGTCGACTTCCAGTGATCCTGGTTCCTGGGGCCCCCGCGCCGAGCAGCTCGGCGCGGGGGCCCCTTCGTAGGTCGAGTCTGCGGTCCGTGAGCGTCGCGCGAAGCGTTCGTGGCGCCGTGCAGGGAGGCGCCCAGCGGGCCGGAGGAGGCAGCAGGCTCGATGCATGCAGCACGGTATCTCCTCTCTCGAGGCCCTCAGTTCAGATGTGACGCGAGGGATCGTCCGCGTTCTCCTGATCGCAGCGCTGGGTGGCCTTGGGCCAGCGCATGGGCTCTCCAGCAGCAAGCGCTGCCCGCTTCGCACCCGGGCGAGCAAACCGACGCTCTCCTGATCCTCGCCGATCAGTGGAACGCCCCTTGCTTCGGGCCCGAGGGGGGCTTCGGTGGGCTGCAACAGACCCTGACCCCACAGCTCGATGAAGGGGCTGCACAGGCCACGCGCTTCACGCGCGCCGACACCCAGTCTCCCCAGTGC
>WTJQ01000591.1 GCA_011524785.1 Planctomycetota bacterium
CTCACCGCCGTGGACCTCGACGAGCTCCGGTTCCACCCGCATGGCACGCGCGGCGGCGTCCCGCAGTTCGTCCAGGGAAGGGCGCGGTCCGGCCAGGTCCCGTGCACGCAGCTGGGGCGAGCCGCTGGCCGTCGCGCGGACGCGGCGCTCGCGCCGATCGATCTCGACGTGCACCTCGATGGTCTCGGGGTCCGCGCCCATGTCCCGCACCCGGTCGAAGGCCTCCCTGCGCAGGGCCAGGAGCTCGGACTCGCTGGGGTTCAGGAGCGTGCGCTCGACGGAGTCCTGGAGGATGCCCAGGGCGACCCCGATGGCGGAGATCACCTCCGCGTGGCGGGCGATGCGGTGCTCCATGCCCAGCGTCCGGGCCGTGAACGGCACGACCGCCTCGGCCCCGCCGCCCCCGCCGACCATGACCACCTCGTCGGCGGCCACCTTGTGCTCGCCGAGCAGGCGCTTCACGACCGGGGCGACCCGCGCCGCGCCCAGCTCGAGCATGCGCGTGGCCGCCGCCTCCGCCGTGGTGCCCAGGAAGCGGCCAAGAGCCTCGAAGGCCGTGCGCACCGAGCCCGCGTCCCCCTTGCCGTAGCCCTCGGAGAGGCCGAGCAGGTTCGAGGCGCCGGTGGGCGTGACGGCGTGGGTGATCGCGCCTCCTCGCTGGAGGGCGAGGTAGTCCTCGGGGTCGCCCTCACGGGGCCGGAAGGGGACGACCTCCACCTCGCCGAGCTCGGGCGTGAAGGCCTCGTACTCGAGGCCCGCGATGTGCGCGCTGCGCGGGCCCACGTCGCTCAGCCTCCCCCGGCGCACCCGGGGCACCGAGCCGCCGGCCACGCCGACCGTGCGCACGTCGAGCGTGCGCACGAACAGGCGCCGGCCCCCGACCTCGGCCGCGCGGATCTCGGGGCGTCCGTTCCGGATCAGGCAGATGTCGCTGGAGGTGCCACCGACCTCGACGAAGACGCCGTTGGCGATGCGCTCGTACATCAGCGCGGCCGCGACCCCGGCAGCCGGGCCGGAGAGCATCGTGAGCACCGGCCGCTTCCGCATGGCCTCGATGTCCATGATCCCGCCGTCGGAGCGCATGACCATCAGCGGCGCCTCGATGCCGCTGGCGGCGACGGCGCGCGCGGTGCGGTCCGCCGTCTCGATCATGATCGGGAGCATGCTCGCGTTGATCGCGGCCGTGAGCGTCCGCATGCGCAGGCCGTAGAGCTGGGTCAGCGCCGAGGTGGCGGTCGCGGGCACGCCCAGCTCGCCCGCGATGCGGACCACGGCCTCCTCGTTCTCGGGCCGGTCCACGCTGAAGGGCTCGGCGGCGACCAGCGCGCGGGCGCCCTCGTCGACCAGCTCCTGCAGCGCCACGCGCACGGCGTCCTCGTCCAGCCCCTGGGCGGTGTCGACGAAGCGGAAGGCCGTCTCGAGGGTGGCCCCGGGGCCCAGCGGCACGCTCCCGAGCCGCGCCTCGCGCCGGGCTCGCAGGCCCTGGGGTCCGGATCCCAGCGCGAGGACGCCCACCTTGGCCACGTCGCCCTCCAGCAGGGCGTTGGTGGCCTGGGTGGTCGAGTGGGCGATGAGCACGACCTCCTCCGGCGCGATGCCCGTCTCCTCGAGGAGCCGGTGCATCGACTGGACCACGCCCGCCGCGACCCCGTCCTCGTGGTCGTGCGTCGTGGGGACGACGGCCTTGCCGACGAGCTCGGTGCGCGCCACGTCGACGGCGACGGCGTGGGTGAAGGTGCCACCCACGTCGATGCCGATCTTCAGCTTGCGGAGGGCCGGGTCGCTCACAGGAACAGGAACGCCGCAGCGCCGAGGCCGAGGACGACCGAGCCCCAGACGAAGGGCAGGGTCCGGAAGAGGATCGCGTTGACGTCCACGCCCTGGTGGTTGGCGATCCAGACGTTGGCGGTGTTGGTCGGGTCACAGATCCCCTGCACCTGGCCGACGCTGAGGAGCATGGCCATGATCGCGGCGCCCGGGAGGTTGCCGCTCGAGATGAGGATCGTCGCGACGCCGAACCCGAGGCCCCACACGTTGAGCGGTCCGCGGTAGAGGGCGAGGGGCGCGGCGGCCCCGAAGCCGAGCACGTAGGCCCACGGGGAGGACGGCACCAGCCGCGTGAGCAGCGGCTCGATCGCGGCCAGGACGGGCCACGGAGCGCCGTCGTGCGCGGCCGACCAGCCGGCGGGCCCCTTCACCGCGGCGATGAGGATGCCGATCCCGAACATCAACACGATGGCCGGCATCACGCTCGCCCCGCCCTCGACCAGGGACTGGACGGTGAGGGCCATCGAGCCGGGGCGCGCCGTCGCGAGGATCGCGTAGACGAAGCCCAGCACGAACGCGGCCAGGATCGGGACGTCGAAGAGGAGGATCGCCACCAGCGGCACGAGCGGGATCAGGTACGCGCCGGTGCGGATCTCGGGCTCCTGGTGCCTCCAGCGGCTGGCGCGGCGCAGCACGCCGGCGACCTGGGAGAGGACGAGCGCTCCGAAGCCGACGAGCACCACGCGGCGCGTCCAGACGAGGACGGGGCCCGGTCCCGCCGAGGCGTCCGCGCCGCCCGAGCCCACCAGCAGCGTGCCGATGCCGGCGACCGCCGCGAGGAAGAGCACCAGCGTGACGATCGTGCGGCGCTCGAGGCGCACCAGCCGCCCGAGCAGCAGCTCGGTCACGATCATCGCGGCCCCTGCGAGCGTCACCGCCACGAAGAGGACCAGGGCGAAGCGCTTCACCTCCTCCGTGGGGACGCCGAGGGTGTCGACGTAGAGCACCCAGTTGGCGGGGTTCAGGACGCCGCCGAGGCTCATCCCGAACAGCACGATCCCCGCGCCGGCCGCGGGAGACAGCCCGACCGTGGCCAGCATGGGCAGCACGATCATCGAGACCATGATCACGGCGCCCAGGCCGGTGAGGCTCGAGAACAGCAGCGCGACCAGCAGCAGCGAGAAGATGCCCACGCCGAGCGGGTCGGCGCCGACCAGCTCGGCTCCCTGCTTGACCAGGCTCTCCGCCACGCCGGAGCGCTGCATCACGAAGGAGAGCGCCCCGCCGAAGAAGGTCACGATCATCGCCTTGTGCAGCATGATCGCGCCGCCGGACACGACCCCGTCGAGCACGTCGATCCACCCGATCTCGCCCGTCAGGACGACGGCCCCCCCCGCGATGGCGATGCCCATGACGGGCAGCGCGATCAGCGCCGGGAGCACGCGCGCGATCATCGCGGCGGCGCCCAGGAGGAAGAGGGCGAGGACGAGGATGGCGAGGGCCATGGAGCGAAGAATCTACGGTCTCGATGGCCGTCCTGCGACGCAGGGAAGCAGGCGGAGCGTGAGCGTCGTGCATGGGAAGGGGAGCGTGATCGCACCGGCGCGAATCCGCCCCCGAGCGCTCGCCGAACCGCTCTATCCGCACCGCCTCCAAGGGCCGCAAGCGGCCTTGCCGCCGCAAGGGCCTCTCGCGGTGCTCCATCCCCATGCAGCGCGCAACTTCGATCACGGGCGTCTGGTTCCGCACGGACCTCCGCATCACCGACCACGGACCGCTCCTCGAGGCGGCCCGCCTGGAGCAGGCGCGCGGCGGGGCCGTGACCTGCGTCTACTGCCTCGACCCTCGGGATGCCGGTCCCACGGAGCAGCTCGGGCTCGCGCGGCGAGGTCCCTTCCGCAGCCGCTTCCTGCTCGAGTCCCTGGCCGACCTGCGCAGCGCCCTGCGCGCGATCGGGGGGGACCTGGTCGTGCGCCGCGGCCTGCCCGAGCAGGTGCTGCCCGAGCTGGCCCGCGAGGAGGGCTGGGCGGCGCTGCACCTCCACACCCTGGTCGGGACGGAGGAGGAGGCCGTCGAGGAGGCCGTGCGCGCCGCGCTCCCGGAGGCGTGTGCGTTCCGGACCTGGTGGGACCGGACCCTCGTCGACCCCGAGGAGCTGCCCTTCTCCGTCCGCGAGGTGCCCGAGGTGTTCACCAAGTTCCGTCGCAAGGTGGAGCGCGGCGGCTCCTACCCCGAGCCGCTGCCGGCCCCGACCAGCCTGGCCAGTGGCCCGGCCGCGGCCTCCGACCCGGGCGACCTCCCGACCCCCGAGGAGCTCGGCTGCGCCGACCTCGTCGACGACGAGCGCGCGGTGCTGCGCTTCCGGGGCGGCGCCACCGCCGCGGCCGAGCGGATCGATGCCTACGTGTGGAGCGGGGATCGACTCAAGACCTACAAGAAGACGCGCAACGGCATGGTGGGGGCGGACTACTCGTCGAAGCTCTCGCCGTGGCTGGCCCTCGGCTGCGTCTCCGCCCGCCAGGTCCAGGCCGAGGTCGAGCGCTACGAGCGCGAGCGCGTCCGCAACGACTCCACCTACTGGCTGACCTTCGAGCTCCTGTGGCGCGACTACTTCCAGCTCATCACCGCCAAGCACGGCGCCGCGCTCTTCCGGCCCTCGGGCCTGCAGGGGATCCAGCGCCCCTGGCAGCGCGACGCACAGGCCTTCGAGGCCTGGTGCGAGGGGCGCACCGGCATCCCGCTCGTCGACGCCAACATGCGGGAGCTGAGGCTCTCGGGCTTCCTCTCGAACCGCGGCCGCCAGATCGTGGCGAGCTTCCTCACCAAGAACCTGGGGATCGACTGGCGCTGGGGAGCGGAGTGGTTCGAGGCCTGCCTCGTCGACCACGACGTGGCGTCCAACTGGGGCAACTGGAACTACGCGGCCGGGGTGGGCAACGACGCCCGCGGCTTCCGCTACTTCGACATCGCCACCCAGGCCTCCAAGTACGACCGCCGCGGCCGCCACGCGCGCCTGTGGTGCCCGGAGCTCGCGCCCGTCCCCGACCGCCTCGTCCACGCACCCTGGGACCTGACCCGCGCCCAGCAGGACGAGCTCGGCTTCCACCTGGGCCGCGACTGGCCCCGCCCCCTCGTCGACCTCGACGCCAGCGTCGCGGCGAACCGGGAGCGGTGGGAGACGGCCGGGGCTCGCTGAGCGAGCCGGCAGGCCGGAGGCTCCATCGCATCGAGGGGTGCCGGACTTCCGCGCCTGCACGGCGATCCGGGTGTCCTGGGCCGCGCGTGCAGCGACCTGCTAGGTTCGACGCATGGAGTCTCGTCCCCTACGCCGGTCCGTGAACTGCGAACTCGCCCGCGCGTTCCGGATCGCGGCGCTGCTCGCGCTCGGTTCGCAGGGCCTGGCCCAGGAGCCGCTCCCGCGACCCGATGGCGAGGAGGCGGACATGCGCCAGCCGGTGCAGGTGTACGTCCTCCTCGGCCAGTCGAACATGCTGGGGTTCGGCAAGGTCTCGGGCCTCGAGGCCGCCTGCCGGGACAAGGGGCTCTACCCCTACCTCGTCGAGGAGGACGGCAGCTGGACCGTGCGCAGGGACGTCCGCTACGTGCGGGTGATGTGCTCGGGGTCCGGTCCGAGCACCACCTACAACAACGACTGGCTGACGGTCAGCGGCAACTTCGGGCCCGAGCTGGGGATCGGCCACCACGTGGGGCACGTGACCGAGGCCCCGGTGCTGCTGCTGAAGTCCTGCATCGGCAACCGCAGCCTCGGCTACGACCTGCTGCCCCCGAACGCCAAGGGGTACGAGGGCCCGCGCGATCCCTCGAAGCGACCGCGCTCGGGGCCCTGGTACGCGGGCGTCCAGTACGACGGCGACGTCGCGGCGGCGAAGGCGGTCCTGAAGGACCTGTCCAGCCACTACCCGGGTGCCCGGAGCTACGAGGTGGCGGGGTTCTTCTGGTGGCAGGGGGACAAGGACTTCCGCAACGCCGAGCATGCCGCCGCCTACGAGGAGAACCTGCTCCTCCTGATCGAGTCGCTGCGCAAGGACTTCGAGGCGCCCGAGGCCCGCTTCGTGTGCGCGACCCTGGGCCAGACCCGCAAGGGCGCGACGGGACCCCTCGGACAGATCCTCGACGCCCAGCTGGCCATCGACGGTGACGCCGGCAAGTACCCCGCCCACCGCGGCCTGGTCGCCTCCGTCTACACCAACCCGCTCATCACGGGCGGCAGCTCCAGCGGTCACTACGGGGGGAGCGCCGAGACCTACATGAACGTCGGCGTGGGGATGGGCGAGGCCATGGCGCGCCTGATCCTGGCCGCGGGCGGCGCGCCCGTTCGCATCCCGGGCGTCGAGGCGGAGGAGCTCCAGGGCTCCCTGCGGAGGATCCACACCGCCCTGTCGGAGGGCCGCCTCGCGGAGGCCGACCGGCTCCTCGCCGGGTTCACCGAGGGGGGCGCCGACCGAGGAACGGAGGAGACGGAGGTCGCCGGGCAGCTGCGGGCATTCCTCGAGGAGCGCGTGACCCGCACGCTCGAGGATCTGCAGGCCCTCCAGGACGCCGAGGACTACTGCGCCCTGCGGGACGAGCTCGCCGAGGCGCGCGAGACCCACGAGGGCGTGGCCGCCTTCGACGCGGCCGCCGAGTTCTGGAGCAACCTGCTGCGCAGCGAGTCCGTGGCGGCCGAGCTGGCTGCGGGGGACGCGCTCGGGGCGATCCTCGACCGTAAGGAGCGGCTCGACCTCGCCTCCTACCACGGGCGTCTTGCGGGCTTCATCGAGCAGAACGGGGACACGCTCTCCGCCAGGCGCGCGCGAGCCGAGCTCGCCTCGGTCGAGGCCTTGGCCCAGGACTTCGTGGACGAGATGGCGGAGCTCGCCGCAGTGGGGGACCACTACACCCGCTACGAGCGCATCAAGGAGGCCAAGCGCGGCCTCGCCGGGATCCCGGCCTTCGACGAGGCCAACAGGCTGTGGGTGGACCAGGCCAAGCACCCAGCCGTCCGGGACTCGATCGCGGACGGCAAGGCCTATGCCGCGATCTTCGAGGACGTGGCCGAGGCCGACGAGCAGCTCGAGAAGGACCTGGCGCGGAGCGAGCGGACCAAGAGCCCGAGCAAGCGCAAGAAGGCGGAGGAGAAGGCGCGGGCGAGCCACGAGAAGAAGCTCGCGGGACTCGAGGCCCGCCTCGAGAAGATCTCCGACCGCAGCCCCGGGACCTACTACGGAGAGGCCGCTCTACGGAGCCGGCAGTCCTACGCCGAGTCGAAGGGCAAGGCGCTCGTCGACAGGCGCTGAACCCCGTGACCATGCTGACCCCCTTCCTGCTCCTGCTTCCCTGTCTGCCGCAGCCGCAGTTCGACGGACCTCAGCCGCCGGTGCAGGAGGTCGAGGCTTCCGAGGACCCGAGTGCCGTCCACATGGCCACCGGGGTCAAGGTGGGCGAGGTCACGGGGACGAGCGCCGTGGTCTGGACCCGGCTGACCGTCGCGCCCGAGGCGAACTTCGGCGGAGCGCCCTGGGCGGACGACGCGCAGGCCGTACCGGAGGGGCTGACCCTGGCGGCGATGGAGGGCGCGGTCCCCGGTGCCCCGGGCGAGGTGAGGCTCCGCTGGCGAAAGGCTGGCGAGGAGGGCTTCCGCCACGAGACCCCCTGGACCGCGGTCGATCCCGCGCGTGACTTCACGGCCCAGTTCACGCTGACGGAGGGGATCGAGCCGGGGGAGCATTACTTCGTCGCGATCTCCGCCCGTCCACCGGGCGCGCAGGAGGGCTCGCTCCTCCAGCTGGCCGGCTTCCGGACTCCTCCCGGCCCCGCGGTCCAGGCGCCTGCGCGCTTCACGGTGGTCTCGTGCCAGTCCTGGCGGCGTCGCGACGACCCCGCCAATGGGCACCGCATCTACCCCGTCATGCAGGGGCTGGATCCAGACTTCCTCGTGCACACGGGCGACGTCGTCTACTACGACAAGCCGGGCCCCTTCGCGAAGTCGCCCGAGCTGGCGCGCCACAAGTGGAACAGGCTCTACGCGCTGCCCTTCGAGCGTGCGTTCCACGAGCGCGTGCCGACGTGGTTCATGACCGACGACCACGACGTCCTCAAGAACGACTGTTGGCCCGGGCAGTCCTATGGGGAGATCTCGTGGGAGGAGGGCCTGGACCTCTACCGCGAGCAGACCCCGAGCGGCCCGCGCCCCTACCGACGCGTGCGCTGGGGGCGTGACCTCGAGGTCTGGTTCATGGAGGGGCGCGCCTTCCGCAGCCCCAACCGCATGCCGGACGGTCCGGACAAGTCGATCTGGGGCGCCGAGCAGAAGGCCTGGTTCAAGCGCACCTTCGCGGAGTCCGACGCGACCTTCCGCGTGCTGGTCTCCTCGACCCCGATCGTGGGGCCGGATCGCGGCAACAAGAACGACAACCACGCCAACAAGGGCTTCCGGACCGAGGGTGATGAGCTGCGCTCGTACCTGGCCGAGCACGACGACGTCTTCGTGATCTGTGGCGACCGGCACTGGCAGTACGTGAGCCAGGACCCGGCCTCGGGCGTGTGGGAGTTCGCCTGCGGTCCCAGCACCGACGCCCACGCCGGCGGCTTCAGCGAGAGGAACCGCTCGGAGGCCCACCGCTACCTGAAGGTCTGCGGCGGCTTCCTCGAGGTCGTGCTGGAGTACGAGGAGGGGCAGCCGCGCCTCCTGTTCCAGCACCGGGGCGTGGACGGCGAGGTGCTCCACGCGGACCGCCGCCTGCCGACCCGCGGTCGCTGAGATCCCTGGTTGCTCAGATGTCCGATCGCTGGGGTCCTGAGTCGCTGCAGCGCCGCGTGGCTCGCGGCCTCAGAGGAACCGCACGGCGATCGCGTCGGTGAGGTTCGAGGTCGGCTGCGGGTTCGCGTCGCGGTACCAGGCCTGGAAGTGCCAGGTCTCCCCAGGCGTGATGGGGGTGCCCCCCGCGAGCGGGAGGTTCGTCGGATCGATCGTGAGGTCCGCCGTGCCCGCGGGGCCCGCCGTCGTGAGTTGGCCAGGCGCCGCGAAGCGGCCGAGGGGTGCCCCGAGGCAGAGGGTCCCCTGGGAACCTCCCAGGGGTCGGTGGCTCCCAGGGGACCCTCTGCC
>WTJQ01000313.1 GCA_011524785.1 Planctomycetota bacterium
CTCCGACACCGTCTACCTCCACGCCACCTACCAGGAGAGCGACTTCACGCTCGGGGGAAAGGCCACCGGTCTGAAGATCGGTGCCGGACTGCGCGCTCCGCTGAGCCCGACCGTCGACCTCTTCGCCCAGGGCTCCTACATCTCCGCCGAGGCCGAGGCGATCAATGCGGAGACCGACGGCTGGGGCGTGGATGCCGGTATCCGCGCCATGGTCGCGCCGCGGCTCGAGCTGGGCGCCTCGGTCCAGTACGTCGACGACGGCACGCTGGACAGCACCACCTACGAGGGGCACGCCTACTTCAACGTCGTCGGAGGTCTCGCCCTCGCCGCCGAGTACCTGACGGACCCCGACGCGGATCAGAGCACCACCCTGTTCGGACTGCGCTACAGCTTCTGAGCAGGGGAGAGCCACCAGAGAGAAGGAGACCGGGGGGGCGCCGCGCAGCGGTGCCCCCCCGGTCCTTCGTCGCAGACGTGGCCGCTGCGCCTAGTGGCGGAAGTGGCGGGCACCGCTGAAGACCATCGGGACGCCCTTGGCGTCGCAGGCCTCGATCACGGCGTCGTCGCGGACGGAGCCGCCGGGCTCCACGAGGGCCACGACGCCGGCCTCGATGGCCGCCTCGACCCCGTCGGGGAACGGGAAGAAGGCGTCCGAGGCGAGGACGCTCCCGGCAGCGCGGTCGCCCGCCTTGTGAGCGGCGAGGCGCACGGAGTCGACGCGGCTCATCTGACCGGCCCCGACCCCCACGACCGTGCGGCCCTGGGTGAGGACGATCGCGTTGGACTTGACGTGCTTGGCGATCTTGTTGGCGAAGGCCAGCTCGGCGAGCTGGTCGTCACTCGGAGCAGCCTTGCTGACGGTCTTGAACGACTCGACGCCCTCGGCCGTCAGGTCCCGGCCCTGGAGCAGGAAGCCGCCCACGATCTTGCGCACCTCGACGTCGGCCTCGGCCCGCGTCCCGGGGCCGAAGGCGCCGATCGCCAGCAGGCGGACGCTCTTGCCCCACTTGGGCTTGCCCGTGAGGAGCTCGAGGGCGTCCGCGTCGAAGCTCGGCGCGACGATCGCCTCCACGAAGCGATTGCCCTCGACGAGGAACTCGGCGCACGCCAGATCCAGGGGGCGCGTGAAGGCCAGGACCGAGCCGAACGCACTGATCGGGTCCCCCGACCAGGCCTGCTCGAGGGCCTCCCGCATGTTGCCGGCAGCAGCCGCGCCGCAGGGGTTGGTGTGCTTGATCACGCAGGCGAAGGGCTCCTCGAACTCCTTGGCCAGGGCGAGCGCCGCGTCGAGGTCGACGAGGTTGTTGTAGGAGAGCGCCTTGCCGCCGAGGACCTCGGCCGTCGCCACGCAGGGCTCGGTGATCCCACCCTGGGTGTAGAAGGCCGCCGTCTGGTGCGGGTTCTCCCCGTACCGCAGGTCGAGCTGCTTCGAGCCCGCCAGCGAGAAGGTCTCCGGGTAGGGGCTCTCGCCCCCGTCCTGCTCGAAGATCCAGCGGCTGATGGTGGCGTCGTACTGGGCCGTGCGCGCGAAGGCCTTCTGGGCGAGGCGCGCGCGGAAGGCGTCCGTGAGCGCGCCGTCGTTGGTGCGCAGCTCCTCCAGCACCTGGTCGTAGTCCGAGGGCTCGGTGACGATGCCCACGAAGCGATGGTTCTTGGCCGCCGACCGCACCATGCTCGGGCCGCCGATGTCGATCTGCTCGATGGCCTCGGCCCGCGTCACGCCCTCCTTGGCGATGGTCGCCTCGAAGGGGTAGAGGTTCACGACGACGAGGTCGATGCCGTCGATGCCGTGCTCGCCCATGGCGCTGGTGTGGGAGGCCTCGTCGCGCAGGGCGAGGATGCCGCCGTGCACCTTCGGGTGGAGGGTCTTCACCCGCCCGTCCATCATCTCGGGGAAGCCGGTGTAGGCCGACACCTCGGTGACCGGGACGCCGGCCTCGACGAGCCTGCGGTGGGTTCCTCCGGTCGAGAGGAGCTCGACGCCGAGCTCCGCCAACGACTTCGCGAAGTCCTCGATGCCGGTCTTGTCACTGACGCTGACCAGCGCGCGCTGCACCTTGTGCTGCATGTCTTGTCACTCCGGCCCACCCGGGCCTGAAGGGGGTTGGGG
>WTJQ01000363.1 GCA_011524785.1 Planctomycetota bacterium
GGTCGGGTGGGTGGTGGCGGGGTCGATCCACATGTCGGCAGTCTCGCCGGCACCGGTGAAGGTGATGCGGACGACGATCTGAGCGGCCACGTCCGGGTCGCTGCCGGCGACCAGGGCCTGGTTGCCCGTCGCCGGGTCCTCCATGCCCCACGCCTCGGCGCCGCCGGGGCAGCCGATGAAGATGTGCTCGGGGCCGAACTGGGTGAACAGCGAGAAGCCGCCGTAGACGTCGCCCGAGGGGTCGACGCGCTCGGAGCGGAAGCGGAACCACATCACAGCGTCGGCGGAGCCGAACTGGCCGCTGGGGGCGATGTCCTGGTGGACGCCCGAGGCCGGCAGGCGGAAGGTGCCCTGGTTCTCGATGTTGGTGGTCAGCTTGGCGCCGACGCCGTCCATGGAGGGGGCCGTGATGAGGGCGTGGTCGCCGTTGTTGCCGGACCACCACTCGGTGAACCAGCCAGCACCGGCGTAGCCGTTGCCGTTGCCGACACCGAGGTTGGTCGTGTAGTCGAAGGACTCGTAGGCGACGGGGACGATGTTCTGGGCCAGCGCCGGGACCGAGGTCAGGGCGAGGACCGGGAGCAGTCGAGTGAACATGAGGAGTTGAGTGAGGAGGTTTGGTGAGAAGGTTGGAGGGACCTCGGAGACCGAAATCGCTCCAGGGTCAGAGCCCGCTACCGCAGCAGCGGGTGGATGAGGGCCGCGGCGAGAGCTGGGCCCCCGCCGCGGCTGGTCGTCACTGATAGGTGATCTCGATCCCGTCGGAGAAGTTGCTGACCGGGGTCGGGTTGTTGTCCCGGTACCAGCCCTGGAAGTACCAGGTCTCGCCGGCGCCGATGCCGACGGGCGGGTTCAGCGGGATGTTGCTGATGTCGATGTTCTGGGAGACCGTGCCGGTGCTCCCGGAGTTCTGGAGCGCGTAGCCGACGACGGGGCCGAAGCGTGCGAGCGCGCCGCTCAGGCAGAGGACGCCCTGGGAGCCGCCGGGACCCACCACGAGGCCCTGGTTCTGGGCCGCGATGAACAGGCAGAACTGGTTCAGGGGCAGGTCGGACATCTCGAGCGTCAGGAAGTTGACGCTGGCCGAGGTCGAGCCCACGGCCGAGATGCGCGCGGGGACGCCGCTGGAGTTGGGCTGGCTGTTGACCGTGCAGTAGTTGGTGCCGATCGAGTTGCCGCCGCCGCCGCCGGTGCCCTCACGCTCGATGATGATCTCGTCGAACAGGTAGCCGGTGGCTCCGCCCCCGTTGTTGCCGGAGGCCAGCCAGATGTAGTTCCACTGGAAGTCGTCGACGATCGCCGCTGCATCGGGGGTCGTCGTCGGGTACTGCGTCGTCGGGTTCACCCACATGGAGACCGTGGTCCCACCCGCGACGTGGTCGATCCGCGTCACGAGCTGCGAGATCACGTCGATGCTCGTGCCGGGGGCCGTCACGGTGTTCGCGTAGTTGTCCGACTGCTGGACGCCCCACTCGGTGGAGAGGCCAGGCGCTCCGAGGAAGACGCGGGCGCCGAGGTCGGAGTCGTGCAGGAACATGCCGCCATAGGTGTCCGTGGAGAACGGCGGCTTCTGGCACCAGAAGCGGATCCAGATGGTGGAGTCGACCGAACCGAACTTGCCGTTGGGCGCGATGGCCGTGTGGGCGAGCGTGTCGATCTGGCGGAAGGAGCCCGCCCACTGCTCGCTGGTGTTGAACTGGTTGCCGACCGCGTCGACGGAGCCGGCCACAACGACGCCGTCGCCCTGGCTGGTGCCGGCCCACCACGGGCTGAACCAGCCCGAGCCGCCGTTGTTGCCACCCACGCCGCCCACGGCGTAGTCGAAGGACTCGTAGGCGACCTGGGTCGTGGTCTGGGCCAGGGCCGGAGCCGCGGTGAGCGCGAGGAGGGGGAGAATGCGTTGGAGCATGAGGATGGGTCGCGTGAAGCGGGGGTCGGATGAGCGGCGGTGAGCGGTCCCACTGCCGGGACCAAAAAATGAGGCAAAGAGGGCAAACTGACCAGTCACTTTTGGCCAGTGTTCCGAGATCAGATGTTCCTCACGAGTCCGAGAAACTGTCCTCCTGGCGGCGCTGAGGCACGATATGGCAAATCGACGCGCGTCAAA
>WTJQ01000576.1 GCA_011524785.1 Planctomycetota bacterium
TCCTGGTGGTGCTGATCGTGCTCGCGAGCCTCAGCGCCCTGCGGCGCGGCATGCCTGGCCCGATCACGCGCCTCCACCTCGACCTGGCGGTGCCGATGACCATCGTGACCGCGGCGACGGGCTGGATCCTCGCCGAGAGCACCTCGGGCGACCTCGAGCTGCACCGCTGGCTGGGGGTCGCGACCGCGGTCCTCACCGCGGCCACGGCGGTGGCCGTTCGACGCGCGAGCGAGGAGCGCAGCGGCCCTTGGCGGCTGCTGCTGGTCGTGACCCTGTTCCTCATGCTGTCCGCGGCGCACGGAGGCGGCGAGCTCGTGCACGGCGAGGACTGGCTGCGGATGCCGCTGGACCCCTGACCATGGCCGAGCGCCCGCCGTTCCACCTCGCGGTCCCCGTCGACGACCTGGCCGCCGCGCGCGCGTTCTACGTCGAGGCCCTGGGCTGTGGCGTCGGGCGGGAGGACGCGCGCTGGGTGGACCTCGACCTGCACGGGCATCAGGTGGTCCTCCACGAGGTGGAGGGGGCCCGCGCGCGAGCAGGGACCAACCCCGTGGACGGGGACGGTGTCCCGGTCCCGCACTTCGGCCTCGTGCTCGGCGTGTCGGAGTGGAAGGCCCTCGCGGCGCGGCTCGAGGACCTGGGGACCGCGTTCCTCATCCCGCCGCGCGTGCGCTTCGAGGGGCAGCCTGGCGAGCAGTGGACGATGTTCCTGACCGACCCCGCGGGCAACGCGCTGGAGTTCAAGGCCTTCGAGGACCCGAGCCGGCTCTTCGCGCGCTGAGCCGAGGGGCGACGTCCCAGGACGAGTCATGCCGCCCCGGATCCGGGTCGTGCAGGGCCCGTGAGGCCGAGAGGCTCCAGCCAGCGCTGTGACCGACCGATCTTGACCCCCGCCAGGGGATGCCTGCCCCGGCGAGGAGAGCCTGCCATGATGGTCGAGACCCTGAGGAGCCTCGTGACGGACATGCGATCGATCGCGCCGTTCCCGCACGTGGCCAGCACCGTCCTCTCCCTGGCTGCGAAGCCCGGGGTCGTTCCGGAGCAGCTGATCGAGGTCATCCAGACCGACCCGGGGCTGACCGGCAAGGTGCTGAAGCTGTGCAACAGCGCCTACTACGGGTTCCAGCGAGAGATCGCCTCGCTCGAGGAGGCCGGCAACATGGTCGGCGTCCGCACCCTGACCAACCTGGTGCTGACCTCGTGCAGCGGGCGCTACTTCGAGGAGCAGGGCGCGGGCGACACCGAGCACGCCTGGCAGAGCTCGGTGGCCACGGCGGTCGCCGGCCGGATGGTGGCACAGGTCGTGGGCCGAGTCGACGCCGAGCGGGCCTACACCTCGGGCCTGCTCCTCAACGTCGGCGGGCTGATCCTCGCGAGGCTCGAGGGTGACGAGCAGGTGCGGATCGATGCCGAGGTCGCCGCGGGGCGCTCCCGCGTGCACGCCGAGCGGGTGGTGCTCGGCATGTCCCACGCCGAGGTCGGCGCTCGCCTGGTGACGCGCTGGATGCTCCCGGAGGTCCTGATCGACACGCTCCGGCACCACCACGCCCCCGAGCGAGCCACCCTCGATCCGACCCTGGCCGCCACGGTCCACCTCGGGGAGGCCCTGGCCGAGAGCCTGGAGGCCGAGGACGGCGACGAGGCCGAGGCCTTCGGCGCGCGCTACGGAGTGAGCGACGCGGCCTGGAGCATGACGGACCTGCTGCCTCACGTGCTGCTCGAGCTCCGGCCGCGGCTGCAGACCGAGCTGCAGGACGCGCGCAGCGCCCTCGCGGCCTGATCAGGCACGGCCCAGGACGCGGGCCTCGAGGGCCTCGAGCCTCCGCGCGAGTCCGACGGTGCGGGAGCCCGCCGCGGCGAGCCGACGACGAGCCCGAGCGAGGGCCAACGTCGCCTGCTGAACCTCGCCCGCGCGCAGCTCCAGACGCGTGCGCAGAAGAGCTGCCTCGACCGCGCCGCGGGCGGAGGGCTCGTCCTCCGGCTCGAGGAGCTCCCCCTCGAGCTCGAGGGCCCTGCGCGCGAGCGCGTCCTGTCCGGTGCGCGCGAGGGCTCGGGAGCGCAGCTCCAGCCAGCGCCAGGCGAGGCCGGCCTCGGCGGGA
>WTJQ01000504.1 GCA_011524785.1 Planctomycetota bacterium
GCTCATGGGCCCGGACCAGGTGCGGCAGGTCGAGGTCGCGTCGCTGGTCGAGCTCGTTGCGCAGGAGGGTCACCCCCTCGTCCGCAGCCCGGAAGATCGGGTGCAGGACCTTGAGCGCCCAGCGCGCGCCAGCAGCGTCCTCGACCTCCCAAACGCTCCCGGTGGCCCCGGAGCCCAGCAGGCGCACGAGGCGGTAGGGGCCCAGCGTCCCTCCCTCGCGGAGCCGGGCACTCTGGACCGTCGTCTGCGCCATCTGCATCAGCTCGCCGAGCTGGGTCTGCAGCCGCGGCCGGAGAACGGCGGGAGCCTCGTCGACGATGCGACGCGCCTCCGAGAGGGGGTCGACGCCCTCCTGCTCGAGGCGCTCCAGCCAGGTCGAGATCAGGGCTTCGATGGACTCGTCCAGATCGACCATGGCAGGGGGCTTCGAGCGGGCTTCGTGAGGAGAGGTCATCGCGGCCCGATGGCGGCTCCTCGCCATGGCCAGATGGAGAACGAACGCGGCAGCGGCTCGGGGACAGCTGGCCCTCCACCCCGCCGCGTGAGGCAAACTCCCCCTAAGGCCCTCGGCGCTGAGCAGGCGCCCCTCATCGCCTCAGCCGCTCCTGGGCGATGTGGCGATGGCTGGGGTGCTCGCTCTCCAGCAGGGCCTCGAGGCGTGCAGGGTCCCCGAGGTGGTGCTGCAGGAGGGCCAGCTCCAGCTGGAGCTGGATCGTCCGGACCGGGTCCTCCGTGGTCAGAAGCTCCTCCATGGCGGCCACGTCGTCCGCGATGCGCGTGCTCGTGGTGGTTCCGACTCGATGGGCTCGGGCGATGAGGATCAGGGCCTGGAGTGCGTCGAGGCTCTGCTCCTCGATCACCACTGCCAGTCCGTCGAGGTCGCCGGCGGTCGCGAGCTCCATGGTCACGAGCGTGTCGAGGTGTGCCTCCAGGAGCGCCTCGACCTCCTCCTCGCCCTCCCGAGCGGGGGCCTGCTCGAACGACCCGAGTGCCTCCTCCACAAACGAGCGCAGGTCCGCGAGCTCCTCCGGGGAGGACTCGACCCGGAACGCGCTCGAGGTCTGGTGCGACAGCTCCGTGGGGAGGAAGCGGCGCGTCTCGAGCATGGCGGCGCGGTAGCGAGCCCACTGCTCGCGGGTCGCGCGCCAGCACAGCGCGTGGTCCGCGGTCGAGGCCGCGATGTCGACCTGAAGGCGGAGGACGAGCAGGGCGGAGCCGGAGCTGGGGCCCACGCTCGCATCGAGCGGGCCCTGGATCTCCTGCATCAGGGCGACCGCCTCCTCGTAGCGGCCGAGCGCGTTCAGCGCGACGCCGTAGCCGACCGAGACCCGGAGGGTGGTCGCGTTGTGCCCGCCGTGGATGCGCTTGAGGCCCTCGAGGCCTCGCTGGTAGAAGTCCACCGCGCTCTCCAGCCGCTTCAGGTGGTTCAGCTGGGTCGCGATCCCCAGGAGCAGCATCGTCGGGGTGGGGTGCTCCGGCCCCATCGAGCGATCGGCCCGGGCCTGAGCCTCTCGATAGGACTCCAGGGCCGCCTCGTAGTTGCGCTCGCGATACTGGATCGAGCCCAGGAAGTGCAGGGCGTCGACGGTCCAGGGGTGGTCGTAGCCAGCCGTGCGCTCCAGGCGATCCACGATCGCGTCGAGGACGTCCAGCAGCTGCTCCAGCTCACCGACTTCGTCCGGGTCCATCTGGACGATGAGCAGCCGATCGCGGGCCTGCTGCGCCGTGTCCTCGTCGGGGTGCTCGGGAACGAGGGAGCGCAGGTGGGCCAGGGACGCGGCCTCCAGGGCCTCGAACCCCGGATCCATCGGGAGCCGGAGCGCACGGCGGCCGAGCCAGTGCTCCATGACCGCACGCGCTCGGACGGCCTCGAGCTCTGGCTCCACGCTGCCGTCGAGGAGGGTGATCAGAGCCTCGAGGTGCTCGAACTGGCGCGTGGTGGAGCCACCGCGTCGCTCGGCCTCGGCGAGGGCTCGGTAGACCTGGGCCTGGCCGCGCAGGTCGGAGGGGGGCGCCACCTGCAGCGCCTCGTGCAGCAGCTCGATC